>NZ_JBHYHC010000009.1:124720-127328 GCF_042738955.1 Umezawaea sp. NPDC059074 | reverse complement strand
GGGCAGGGCTTTGGGGCACTGCCTTTTGGCCCGATCAAGGGGCAAATCTAGGGGCCCCAAATCAAATCGGACACAGCACGCTGGAAGCCGTAGTCGCTGGCCGATTGAGCTGGAAGAAGCAGCCGCTGGGTGACCACCCAAAGAACCCTAGGACGAGCGCGTATACCGGTGCTTCACCCCGACCGGGAAGTACTCCGGATCGCCCGCAGGTTTCAACACCACCTCCGGCACCTGCCGCTCCACCGGCACGTAGTGCGCGAACTCGCTGTTCAACCGCACCACCTGCTCCCGGATCGCCACAGCCACCTCCTCGGCCGACCCGCTCCGACCAGGAGCCAACTCCACCGTCACCCGCAGCCGGACGTCCTCATCGCTGTCCGACACGGTCTCCAGCACGAACTTCCCGGTCACCCACCCACTGATCCCCGGCTGCTCCAACCCCACTGTCACGTTCTCCGGGTAGATGTTCGCCCCGAAGTACGACACCGTGAACAACGACCTCCCGAACACGTACACGAACGGCAGGTCATCCCCCTCCGGCGGCGTGAAACCGTTGCGGGAGCAGAAGTCCAGTAGGTCCGCGTTGGACAGCACCCCGCCGTTGTCGGCGATGTGGTACCTGATCAGCGGCACACCGTTGTCCCCGGAGAACAGCAGCGTTCCCTCGTGTTCCTCGAAGAACCGGCTGGCCGGGTCGTACTGCACCAGGGTGGGTAGGCGGGAGTCGCCGAACAGCTCTCGTGCCAGGTCCGGTCGTCCGGCCAGGAAGCGGCGGATCGACACCGACAGCGGGGTCTCGTTGCCGAGCACGCCCGCGTCCGCCGTGCCGTACAGGGACGCGGAATCCGTTGCCGGGTCGGTCATTCCCAGGCGTTCGCCCACCAGGTCGCGCCACTCCTCGCTGAACACCTCGCCTGCCAGCACCGTCTTCACGTTGTGCCGCGACCAGTCGAACCCGGCCGCCACGCCGGTGTCGACCACGTCCTTGACGAACGGCGGGTAGCCCAGCAGCACGACCTGGTCGAAGTGGTCCGCCAACTCGGGCAGCACCCGCAGGATCTCGGCCTTGTTGTTGCCCGGCGCGACGACCGTGATCGGGTAGCCCTTCGCGGCCAGGTGTCTCGTGCAGGCCAGGGTGAACAGGCCGCCCACCCACGTGCCGAGCGGGAAGCACACCACGGCGAGGGTGCTTCGTTCGTCTGCTTTGAAGGCGCGGAAGACCTGTTCGAAGCGGCGGGCGATGGCCAGTTCGTCGACGAGGGAACGCGGCCACACCGTGGGGTGGCCGCTGGACCCGGAGGACACGGCGATCATGTCGCAGCCGTCCAGCCTGCCGTCCCGGCACAGCTCGGGCAGCGGGTAGCGGCGGTGGTAGGAGTCCTTGTCGATCATCGGCAGCGTGTGGAAGTCGGCCATCGTGGTGATGGTCGCGGGGTCGATGTCGTGGTCCCGCAGGAACTTCCCGTACGCGGGCACGGTCGCCGCCACCCGGTGGAACAGGTCCAGCGGCGACTCGTCCGGTCGCGTTCCGGCGAAGAACGACTCGAAGCCCTCGACCACTCGCGTTCCGCGATCGGTGTCCATCCCACCACCCTAGGGTGAGGGCCCATGAGGATCCCGATCGACGACCAGGTGCTCGGCAGGCCGCGACGGGTTCGGTCGATCGCCAGCAGTCCCCGGTCGCGGGTGTGGGCGGCGGAGTTCGACGGGACGCCCGCCGTGGTCAAGCAGACGGTCGGTGGTTCGGACGCGGGGGAGCGGTACGAGCGGGAGGTGACCGCGCTGCGGTTGGCCGGGCGGGCTGATCCGCCGCTCGCTCCCCGTGTGCTCGGGGTGGATCCGGAGCGGCTGGTCGTGGTGTTGGAGCGGTTGCCGGTGCGGAAGCGGGTCATGCCGAACTGGGTCGCCTACGCGGAAGGCCTGGCGATGCTGCACCGGGTCACCACGGAAGCGGACGTCGGGGTGCTGCCTGCGGCGGTGGGGCCGACCGAGGCCGATCTGGAGGCGTTCCGGCGGTTGTGCGCGGCGTTCGAGTTGGGCACGCCGGACGACGAGTTGGACCCGTTGCCGGGGCGGTTGGCCGGTGGGCACCAGCTCGTCCACGGTGACCCGTGCGTCGGCAACGCGCTGCCCGTCGACGGGCGGGCGTGGTTCCTGGACTTCGAGCACGCCGCGTTGGGCAACGGGCTCGCGGAGTTGGCCTACCTGCGGATCGGGTTCCCGACGTGCTGGAACACCACCGTCGTCCCGGACGCCGTGCTGGCCTCGGCGGAGGCGGCCTACCGGGCGCTGAACCCCGACGTCGTCGGGACCGTGGCGGAGCACGCCGTCGGCTGGCTGCTGCGGGGTGACGCGCTGGTGCCGCGGGCCGAGCGCGACGGTCGTGACCACCTGGGGCGGTTGCTCGACAAGGACTGGACGTGGGGGTTCGTCGGGGCGCGGCAGCGGTTCGCGCACCGGCTCGCCCTCGTCGGGGCGTTCACCGAGCCGGAGTTCGGTGGCACGGCCCGGTTGGCGCGGGCTCTTCGTGACCGGGTGGTCGCGGGGGGGGCGGCCGCCGCGCCGGCCCCCCCCCCCGGCGGTGAGAGCGTGGAGTTTTACAAGATAG
>NZ_JBHYHC010000009.1:0-124710 GCF_042738955.1 Umezawaea sp. NPDC059074 | reverse complement strand
GTGCGGGTTTTGGGGGCCCGGGCCGGGTGGGGGGGGGATTTGGGTGCGGGGGGGGGCGCGGGGGGGCCGCCCGCCGCGCGCCCCCCGCGCCAGGTCGTTCAGACCTTGGAGTGATCCAGGATCGCGGGCACGACCACGTCCCACGACGACCTCGGCAGCTCGTGGCCGATGCCGGGCAGCGTGATCAGCGTGGCGTTCGGGATCTCGCGCACCAGCGCCTCGGCGTGCGGGAGGGCGAACAGCGGGTCCTTCGTGCCGTGCAGGACCAGCGTGGGCGCGCGCACCTCGTCCAGGCGGCCCCGCCACTCCTCGCCGTCGTTGAGCATCTGGTGGTTGTTGGCCGACGCGATGCTCGGCGAGCGGTCGTAGTCGCGTTCCGCGCCCGCGCGCGCCTCGGCCTCGTCGAACTCGCCGACGGCGAACCAGCGCAGCACCTGCACCAAGTGGTCGACGACGGACGCGCGGCTCGACCAGTCCGGCGGGGTCAGGTGGTGGAAGAACTCGACCGCGTCGTGCGAGATCGGCGGCAGGTCCTCGGCTCCGGGGCTGGCGGGGCTGGTCGCCATCAACGTCAGCGTGGCGACCCGCTCGGGGTGGTCCACGGCGATCACCTGGGCGATGCCGCCGCCCATCGAGAGGCCGACGACGTGCGCGGACTCCACGCCCAGCGCGTCCAGGACCGCGATGGGGTCGCCGGTCAGCGCGGCGAACCCGTAGTTCGGCTCACCGGGCGGGCACGTGGTCGAACGGCCGGTGTCGCGGTGGTCGTAGCGGATGACGTACCGGCCGGTCAGCCGCGCGCAGAACTCGTCGGGCCAGGACGTCATCGGGCTGCTCGCGCCCGCGATCAGCAGCACCGCGGGGTCCGACGGGTCGCCGAAGGTCTGGACGCACAGCTCGACGCCGTTGACGGGGAGCAGTTGTTCGCTGGTCATGACCCAAGAGCCTGACTGATGGCCGCCGCGAGCGCAGGGAGTGGGCCGAAATCGGGGCACCCGATCTGCGGCCGGTCGGCGGGTCGGGTGAGATCGGGGGTGGACCCGAAGGGAGAACGCGATGGCCGACCCGACGAGGCTCGACGTGCGCGTCCACGCCCCGCTGTCCGCCGTGCGCACGGCGTTGACGGACCCGACCGCGCTGCGCACCTGGCTGGCCGAGCACGCCGACGTGGAGCCGCCGGACAAGGTCGAGTTCTGGGGCCGCTACACCCCCGAGGGCGACGCCCCGCGCCAACGGCTGCTGCGCGCCGACGACGACGGCCTGCGCTTCGCGTGGCGGGTCGGCGGCGAGGACACCACGGTGGAGATCAGCCTGGCCGAGGAGGGCGCGGAGGCGACCACCGTGACGCTGACCCAGTCGCACCCGGACGCCGACGGCGTCCTGCGGGGTTTCTGGGCGCTCGCGCTGGCGAACCTGGTCGACCACGTCGAAGGCCGCGACCTCACCCCGATGTGCGACTACACGTCCACCGACCCGCGCGTCGAACTGTTCATCCACGCCTCCCCGGACGAGGTGCACCGGTCGCTGGTCGACCCCGAGGCGTGGTTCGGCGCGCCCGTCCGGGTCGTGGCGGCGGAACCCGGTCGGGTCGAGTGGGACGGCGGTGTCGTGGCGGAGTCGGCCGAGTCCGGCGACGGCACGAAGGTCGTGCTCACCCGGAGCGGGACCGTCGACCACGGCGCCTGGTCGGAGTGGCTGGCGGGCATCGCCGAACTCCGCCGGTACCACGAGCTGGCGGCGTGGCGGGCCGTCGCCGTGGACGGCCCGCCACCGGCCCGCTAGCGGCTGGAGAACCGGATCGAGTTGCCGGACGGGTCGCGGAACGCGCAGTCGCGCACGCCGTAGGGCTGGTCGATCGGCTCCTGGAGCACCTCGGCCCCGGACGCCCGGATCTTCTCGAACGTGCCGTCCAGGTCGGTCGTGGTGAAGATGACCGTGCTCAACGAGCCCTTGGCGAGCAGGCCGCGCATGGACTCGGCGTCCTGCTCGGGACGGCCCATGCCCACCAGCTCCAGGACGATCTCCACGTCCGGCTGGGACGGTGGGCCGACCGACAGCCAGCGGTACACGTCGAACGGCTGGTCGGTGCGCAGCTCCAGACCGAGGACGTCCCGGTAGAACACGAGTGCGGCGTCCTGGTCGTGGACGGGGACGAAGGTGTGCGAGAGCTTGAGGTCCATGCGCTCGAACCTACGACCGGGGGCGGCTCCGGTGCTTCTCAGATCCTGCTCGGTCGGGTGATGACCTTGGCGTAGCAGGCGGGGATCCGCTCACCGTCCCGGTGGTCACGGGCCCGGTACGCGCTGGGGGGCTCGCCGACCAGTTCGGTGAACCGGGAGCTGAACGAGCCGAGGGACGTGCAGCCGACCGCCACGCACACCTCGGTGACACTGAGGTCACCGCGCCGGAGGAGCGCCATCGCGCGTTCGATGCGGCGGGTCATGAGGTAGTTGTAGGGCGTTTCGCCGTACTCGGCCCGGAACCGCCGGGAGAAGTGCGCGGGCGACATCAACGCCGCCCGAGCCATGGCGGGCACGTCCAACGGCCGGTCGTACTCCCGGTCCATCAGATCCCGAGCCCGCCTCAGGTGCGCCAAGTCCTCGAACCCCACCCGCCCAGCATCCCACCCCGGTGTCCACCCGCGACACGACCGGGCTTCTCCCTGGCAGCCAAGGCCTCCTCCCTTATCAGACCGTTGGTCTGACAAAATGGGACGGTGACCCCACCGGAGGACGGCTTCCAGCGGGCCCGCAGGCCGGAGCAGGTGCGGGCCCGGCGGGTGGCGATCCTGGAGGTCGCGTCGGCCATGCTGCGGGAGCGGGCGGTCGCCGACATCAGCCTGCGCGAGCTGAGCGAGCGGGTGGGGTTGGCGAAGTCGAACGTGCTCCGGTACTTCGACAGCCGTGAGGCGATCTTCCTCGAGGTCCTGGACGAGAACTGGCGGGCGTGGCTCGGTCTGGTCGACGAGGAGCTGGCCCGGCGGTCCCGAGGCGACGGGCCGTTCGCCGGGGAGACCGCCGTGGCGGCCACGATCGCGGAGACGCTGACCCGCGAGCCCCTGCTCTGCGAGTTGATCAGCACGATGGCCGCCGTCCTGGAGCGGAACATCTCCGTGGACTTCGCGCGCGTCTTCAAGCGCCGCGCCACGGACAACACCGCCCGGTTGGCCGCCCTGGTCTCACGGGAGCTGCCGGACCTGGCTCCCGAGCGGGCCACTCACTTCGCCGGGGCGGTGTTCGTCCTGGTCGCCGGGTTGTGGCCGTTCGCCAACCCGACCGCCGCCGTGGCCACGGCGATGGACGAGCTGGGCGTGCCGAAGGCCGAGCACCTGTTCACCGACGGGTTGCGGGACGGGCTGGTGTTCCAGCTCATCGGGGCGAGCGCAGCACCAGGACGCTGATCTCGCTCGGCGCGAACACGCGGAACGGCGGGCCCCAGAAGCCGGAGCCGCGGCTCGTGTAGAGCTGGGTGCGGGGGCCGTGACCGCTCAACCCGTGCAGCACGGGCTGGTCGACGCGCACGAGGTAGTGGAACGGCCAGATCTGGCCGCCGTGGGTGTGGCCGGACAGCTGGAGGTCCACTCCGGCCTCGACCGCGACGGACACCTGCTTGGGCTGGTGGGCCAGCAGGACGATCGGGTCGTCGGGGTTCGCGCCCGCCAGCGCGGCCCGGATGTCGGGGCCGTGACCGGGGAGGTTCGTGCCGGTGGGGTCGTCGATGCCCGCGAACACCAAGCGGTCGCCGCCGCGTTCGACGACGTGGTGGCGGTTGTGCAGCGGGTCCCAGCCGAGGCTCTCCATGTGGTCCAGCCAGCCCTGGGCCTCGTTGTAGTACTCGTGGTTGCCGGTGATGTAGAGCTTGGCCTCGGTGGCGCGCACGGTGCCGAGCGGGTCGACCTGGCCACGCCGCTGCACGACCAGGCCGTCGGCGAGGTCGCCGGTGTGGCAGACGACATCGGGGTCCAGGTCGTTGACGGCCGCGGCCAAGCCCTTCGACCACTTGGTCCGCTCCAGCGGCCCGTAGTGCGTGTCGGTGATGACCACGACCCGCAGGCCGTCCAGGCCGCGCCCGAGACGGGGGAGCGTCACCTCGGTCGTCCGGACGCGCGGCACGCGCATCGCCTCGGTGTAGCCGTAGACCAGGAGGGCCGCCACGACGACCAGGACCACCACGGCCACGATCCGGGCCCGGTCGGGGTTCTCCACGCCCGCCAGCGCCAGCACGAGGCGCAGGACGTGGCCCAGGAGCGTCCACACGAACAGGATCCAGACGACCCCGAGGGTGACGTCGGAGAACTTGGACGCCCAGTCCACGTGGCGGCGGCCGTGGCCGAGGACCATCAGCCACGGGAACGCGAGCAGCACGACCGCGAACAGCGCCGTGCCGAGGACGAACACCGGTGTCGGCCAGTCCGGGCCCACCGCGACCAGCGCGGCCCAGGGAGTCCCGAACAACAGCGCCAACACCAGGACGAGCACCAGCCCTCGGCGCATGGGGATTCCTCCGTTTGCCGCAGGTGGAGCGTCCACCCGCCCCTCAACGGTACGGATGGCCCCGAATTGTGAACCGGGGGACCGGGCTCTCCGTACTCCCCGGTGTGGGCAACCCAAACGCGCAGGTAACGGCGATCTTCCGTTCGTGGAGCGTCTCGGCACGCACGGTAGCGGTACCCGAATCAAACGTGATGAGGGTCACCTATAGGGTGTCGATCGGTTGCCTTCGGCAGTGACATCGGGTTACGTTCCCGGCCGCAGGTCACGGTTCGGTCACCGAATGGACACGGCAGTCGCCCCCCGAAGCGGCTCCACCTGGATCCCCCGCCAGGCGTCCTACGGCCGGACTCCCCGACGCAGGAGGATCGTTTGTCCCGGCATGGAAAGGCCGCTGGTCGCACCGTGTACACGGTCGCTCCCCAGCCGGCGGCGGTAGCAGCCGCGCCCCGTCCCGCCTCGCACCGCGTGGAGACGGACTGGGCGCCGCTCGGCACGAAGGTCTCCGCGTTCGTCGTCGCGGCAGGTGTGCTGGCAGGTGCCGGCGCCGCCGCGAACGCGATGGTGTCCAAGCAGGTCAACCCCGCCACCGGCGCGGCGATGGACCTCGCGGGCTCCTCGGAGATCCAGACCGTCGCCGACGTCCACGCGAAGACCGCCTCGCTGAAGACCATCCAGATCGCGAACCCCGCTGTCGAGGTCGGCAAGCTCCTCCAGCTGGACAAGCGGCAGTCGATCCAGCAGTTCCAGGCGGCCGCCAAGACCGCGACGGACACCGTCGAGAACAACCGCAAGGCCGAAGAGGCCCGGATCGCCCGCGAGAAGGCGGACGCCAACAAGACCCCGCACCAGCGGCAGGTCGAGGGCTGGATCCGCGAGGCCATCACGATCCTGGCGGCCAACGGCACCGCGATCGACGAGAGCAGCGTCGACGAGATCTACACGATCATCCAGAAGGAATCCGGCGGCAACCCGAACGCCGTGAACAACTGGGACTCCAACGCCGCCAAGGGCACGCCGTCGAAGGGTCTGATGCAGACCATCGACTCGACGTTCAACGCTCACGCGCTGCCCGGCCACAAGGACATCTTCAACCCGGTCGACAACATCATCGCTGGTGTCCGCTACACCTACGACCGCTACGGCGGCTTCGAGAACCACCCCGGTCTCGCGTCGATCAGCGTCGGCGGCGGGTACCAGGGCTACTAGGACGACCGAAAGGGGCGCGAGGGTGGGTTCCCCCTCGCGCCCCTTTCGTCATGCCGTCACGGCGTGGGCAGGGGGTTGGGCGCGCACGTGGCGTCCGCCTGCCGTCCCGGCTTGCGCGCGGGCAGCGCGCCGGTGGCCAGGTAGGCCGACACGGCCGCCGTCACGCACGCGGGTCCGGCGGGGCCCGCCGCGTGGTCGGTGCCGCCGGGCACGCTGATCAGCGAGGCGTGCGGGAAGCGCGACCGGACCTCCAGGCTGCCCTCGTACGGCGTCGCCGCGTCCAACGTCTGGTGCACCAGCAGGGCGCTGGTGATCCCGGAGCCGTCGACCCGCACCGGGGTCCCGGCCGGGGCGCCCCACCAGAAGCACGGGGCGTTGGCCCAGGTGTTGCCCCAGGTCGTGTTCGGCGCGAGCGCGTGGTTGGCGGTGGACTCGGCCCGCCACCGGCTCCAGTCCCTCGGCCACGGCGCGTCGCTGCACGTGGTGCCGAGCAGCGAGGCGAACGTGTGCTCGGCGGCCGGTGACTGGTAGCTGAAGGCGAAGAAGCCCTGCAACGTCGAGGGATCGCCGGTCTGCACGAACTGGGACAGGATGCCGCCCATGGTCGTCCAGGTCGACTGGAAGTACGACACGAACAGGAAGACGTCGATCCACTCGTCCGGCCCGATCGCGCCACCGGCCGGGTTCGCGGTGACGGCGGCCAACTGCTTGTCCCACACGGTGTTCACGGCCGCGCCGGTCGTGCCGAGGTGGTAGACGTCGTCGTGGGTCGCGAGCCAGTCGAACCACAGGTGCAGGTTGCGCTCCAGTGGCACGTCCTGGTCGAACGCGGCCGCGCCGGTCCAGATCCGCCGCGGGTCGACGTTGCCGTCGAGCACCATGCGGCGCACCTTGGTCGGGTACCGGGTCGCGTAGACCTGCCCGGTGTAGGTGCCGTAGGACTGGGCGAACACGGTGACCTGGTCGACGCCGAGCGCGCCGCGGATGCGCTCCACATCCGCCGCGGTGTCGGTGGTCTTGAGGTGCTTGATCAGCTCGGGCTGGTTGCGCGCGCAGGCGTCGGCGTAGCCCTTGGTGCGGTTGAGCCAGAACGCTTCCGCGATCGGGGTCGTGGTGACGTAGTTGGGGCGGTTGAAGGTCTGGTAGCCGGGGACGCAGTCGAGCGAGGGCGAGCTGGGCGACATGCCGCGCGGGGCGAAGCCGATCCAGTCGTAGTTCGCGCCAACTCCGCCGGGAAGTTGCCCGCCGAGCAGGGAGTTCGCCAGGCCGGTGCCGGTGAGCACGCCCGGCATCGACACCACGACACCCTGGTAGGCGCTTTCCGGGCCGGTGTGCTCGACTCGCGACAACGCCAGGGTGATCTGCGTGCCGGTGGGCTTGGCGGGGTCGAGCGGCACGGCGAGCGGCACGGCGAGCGTGCCGCACTGCGCGCCACCCGCGACGAGCGCCGCGTCCGAGCACGCGCCCCAGGTGATGGCGGGCGCGGGCGTCGCCGCCGCGATCGGGGTGGTCAAGACGGCCGCGGCGAGCGCGACGACCGTGGTCAGTACCGCACGTTTCACCCGAAGTCCTCCGCTGGAGCCAAGATCAGGGCAAATCGTTCGTAGTTGAACGAATTTCCCCTCACGCTATGCCTCCTCCTCGGACGTCCGCACCAGTCGAGTCTCAACAGGCGCACCGGTTCCTCCGGCTCCGCGACCCCGCCCGACCACGACCGCGGCGACACCGGCGCGCACCTCGCCTTACCGTCGCTGACCTGCGACGTTGATGCTCAAGCGGCCGCGTTGGCGGTGTCCTCCACGGCGACGCCCGCTGACCACCGGGGGCACCGCGACCCACCCCGGCGCGGCACGAATTCGCCACCCAGCGGACCCCGTGCGGCGGGTTGTAGCGTGACCGCATGACGCCACGGCTGCGGTTGGCTGGAATCGTCCTGGGCACCGACGACGTGCCCGCGCTCACCGCGTTCTACCAGCGCCTGCTCGGCTGGGAGCAGGGTGCGGACGAGCCGGACTGGACCACCCTGCGCAACCCGGATGGCGGCCCCGGCCTCTCGTTCCAGACCGAGACCGACCACGTCCGCCCCACCTGGCCCTCGGCCGCCGGTCACCAGCAGATGATGGCCCACCTGGACATCGAGGTCGACGACCTCGCCACCGCGGGCGCGCACGCCGAGGCCGCGGGCGCCGTCCTCGCGGAGTTCCAGCCGCAGGACGACGTCCGCGTCTACCTCGACCCGGCGGGCCACCCGTTCTGCCTGTTCACCTGATCAGGCCTGGCCGGTGAACACCGCTTTGTCGGACATGAAGGTCGGCTGGAGCACGAGCTGCATTTCCCCCGGTTCCGCGCCGACCGAATAGACCTGGCTGAAGGTGAAGGTCTTTCCGGGGAGCACTGTCGTGGAATCGAATCCGGAGCCCTCGCACCCGCCACTGGAATCGAAAACACTTTCGGCTTTCTTGCCGTTGAACTGCGCGTCGGTGCCGACCGACAGAACGGCGGTCTCGAACGGTTTGTCGGTCCCGTTGGTGACCACGATGGTGAACTTCACCGCCCGCACCACGCCCTGGGGCGCGGCGTACGGGCCGGGCGTGCACGCCTCGGGCGCGGCGACGTCCACCGCGAGCCCGTCCTGCCACGTGTACCGCTTGCCCCACGTCGGGACCTCGCCCGGCGGGGCCTGCGCCGCCACGGGTTGATCGACACCACCGGCGCTGACCTGCCCGTTGTTCGTCGTGCCGGAGATGATGGCGTCGAGTTCCTGCACGGCTTTGACCTGCACGGCCACGGTGATCGCCACTCCGGCGACGCAGAGCACGACGCCGATCGCGGCGAGGACCTTCTTGCTGCCGAAGAGCGCGATGATCCCCAGCACCAGCCCGACGAACGCGACGACGGCGGTCAGGTTGTTCAGGAAGAGGACCGGCGACCCGACGACACCCACGATCCCGAGGATGAGCGCGGTCCACGCCAGCGCGCCGAACTTCGTCGTCGGCGGTGGCGCGTACGGCATCGGCTGAGGGGGATACGGGGCCTGCTGGGGATAGCTCATGTCGACTCCCGTGATCGGCGCGTGTCACGTGGAATCGAGGCCGATCACCGGTGCGTTAGCGGCGAAAGTGGCGAATCGCCGAAAGGGGGACATTCCCTTCCGACGTGTAACAAAAGGCGTCGATGCGCCGATCGGGGCACTTTCGCGAAGGTCGATCTTTCCGCAGAATGGTCCCGTGGAACGGTTCTCGGTCCGGGTGGACCCGCTGCGCGCGGTGGGGCCGGTCGTGCTCGGGTCCCCGCGCGCCGAGGCGGTCGAGGCCCTGCGGGCGTGGGGTGAGCCGCGGCCGTCCTCCGACACCCTGGTGGTCTTCGGGCCGGGCACGCGGTTGGAGGCGTTGGTGCGGTGCGTCGACGACCGCGTGGACGCCGTCGAGGTCTTCGCCCAACCCGGCGCGGCGGTCGTGCTGTTCGGTCTGGACGTCTTCCGCACGCCGGTCGCCGACGTCGTCGCGACCCTGCGCACCCGTGGCGACGTCGTGGAGGACCCCGGTCACGCCGTCGAGGTCCCCGCGCTGGCGCTGGCGCTGCTCCAGGAGGGCGACGGGTTCCGCTGGCTCAAGGCCGGGCGGACCCCGTGAGCTGGTAGCCCGCGTGCGCGGAGAAGTCCGCCGTGAGCGCGAAGCGGTCGCCGCGCACGAGCGTGTGCCGCCACTCCACGGGCCTGCCGTCGGCGTGGCTGAGCCGGTCGATGGAGAACGCGGCCGCAGTCGGCGGGCAGTTCAGCCTGCTCCGCTCGGCCGCTGTGGGCACGACGGCGCGCACGTCCTCGTGGCCGTGGTCGAGGCGGATCCCGGTGCGGGCGTGGAGTTCGGCGTACAGGCTGGTGTGGGTGAAGTCGGCGGCGAGCAGCGGCGCGGCCACGGCGGCGGGCAGCCAGACCCGGTCCAGCGCCAGCGGTTCGCCGCCCGCGAGGCGCAGGCGTTCGAGGTAGAGCAGCGGGGTCGACCCCTCCAGGTCGAGCCGGTCCGCCACCACGGCGTCGGCGCGCAGGTCGAGGGTCCGCACGACGCTGCGCTGCGCCAGCCCGGACGCCTCGACGGACGCGAAGAGGCTGTACAGCGCGCCCATCGGCTGCTGGATCTCCGGCGGCTCGGCGACGCGGGGGCGGCGGCCGCGTTCGGCCACGACGACCCCGTCGGCCCGTAGGCCGCTCAACGCCTGCCGGACGGTGTGCCTGCTGACGCCGTAGTGCTCGACCAGCGCCAGTTCGCCGGGGAACCGGTCGGCGAACTCCCCGGCGTCCATGCGCGCCAGCAGTTCCCGTTGCAACTGCCGCCACAGGGGGGTCGCTCCGCCGCGGTCCAGCGCCATGTCCCCTCCTCCGGTCGGGGCGAACGGTACCGGTTGTGAAATGTCCGTACATCTCGTACTTTGATTGTACGGACATTAGACCGAGGGGAGTAGCGGTGCTCACGACCACGCGGGTCCACCACGTCGTGCCCGGCCTGCTGCTCGCGCTCGGGGTCGCCGCCGTCGCCACGGGCCTGGGCAAGCTGGTGCCGGTGGTCGGCGGTCCGGTGTTCGCGATCGTGCTCGGCGTGCTGGCCTCGACCGCACTGCCCGCGCTGCGCGGAGCCCGCTGGGCCCCCGGCTGCGGCGTCGCCTCCACCACGGTCCTGCAACTGTCCATCGTGGTCCTGGGCACGGGGTTGCAGGTGCGCCAGGTGCTCCACGTCGGCGCGGAGTCCCTCCCGGTCATGCTCGGCACCCTCGCCGTGGCGCTCGGCGGCGCGTGGCTGCTCGGCAGGCTCCTCGACGTCCGCGGCGACACCCAGACGTTGATCGGCGTGGGTACGGGCATCTGCGGCGCGTCGGCCATCGCCGCCACCACGGCCGTGATCAGGGCCAAGCAGACGCAGGTCGCCTACGCCCTCGGCACGATCTTCACCTGCAACATCGCCGCGGTCCTGCTCTTCCCGCCGCTCGGCCACCTGCTCGGCCTCAGCCCGCACGCGTTCGGCCTGTGGGCGGGCACGGCCATCAACGACACCTCGTCCGTGGTGGCCGCCGCGTACGCCTACGGCGGAGACGCGGGCGAGTACGCGCTGGTCGTGAAGCTGACCCGCACGCTGATGCTGATCCCGATCGTGCTGTTCCTGGCGTTCCGCGCCAGCCGGGGCGCGACGGTGCCGTGGCGGCGCGTGGTGCCGCCGTTCCTGCTCGGCTTCGTCGCCGCGGTGGTCCTCGGCAGCCTCGGCCTGATCCCGTCCGGCATCGCCGCGCTCGGGCCGTTCCTCATCACCACGGCGTTGGCGGGCATCGGTCTGTCCCTGCGCCCCGACGACCTCCGCAAGGCGGGCCACCGCCCGTTGCTGCTCGGCGTCCTGCTGTGGCTCGCCGTGGCCGCCAGCAGCCTCGGCCTGCAAGCCCTGACCGGCGCCCTCTAGGCCTGCCGGGCCAGCTTCGCCACCAGCTCGTCCGCGTCCGCCAGCCGCAGCTCCCGGAACAGCCGCACCGCGGACTGCCAGTGCGGCGCGGCCACGTGCACGCCGACGACCTCCTCCAGCGCGTCCCCGATCGCCCGGTGGCACGCCGCCGCCTGGTACTGGTCGCCCAGCTCCTCGGCCAGCTCCAGACCGTCCACTTGGAACTGGAGCGCCTCGGAGTGCCGCCCCAGCCGCCACAGCGCGGAGCCCGCGATGTGCAGCGCGGTCACGTGCGCCGTCGACAGCGCCACCGACGCGAGCAGCCACAGCGCTTCCTTCATGCACTGCAACGCCTCGTCGGCGTCCCCCAGCCCCAGCAGCACGTTCGCCAGGGTGGTCAGCACGGTGGCCTGCGCGCGGACGTCGCCGCTGTCGCGCGCGATCGCCAACGCCTCCGTCGCGCGCTCCCGCGCGGTCTCGAACTCGCCCGCCGCCAGCAGGCAGTAGCCGAGGCTGTCGAGCGCCGCGCACACCAGGTGCGGATCGCCCTCGGCGAGCTGGACCGCGCGCGAGGCCTCCCACACGGCGTCGTCGAGCCTCCCGAGGTCCGCGAGCGTGGATCCCATGCGCAGCAGCAGGTTCGCCTCGGCGTGGTCGTCGTCGAGCGAGCGCGCGGCGTGCAGGCCGACGCGGAAGGCGTTGAGCCGGTCGACCCGGTTGCCGCGCCGGAAGTAGAACGCGTCCAGGCACAGCGCGAGCTTCCACGTCCGCTCGTGCTGGCGGCCGTGCGCGGCGATCTCCAGCAGCAGCCGGAGGTTGGCCTCCTCCATGGCGAACCACCGCACGGCCTCGTTGTGCGAGGACAGCACGGGGAAGCTGGCGGGCGGGTGGTCGAGCGCGCCGAGCGGGCGCGCGTGGTCGGCCAGGTGCGCACGGGCGGTGTCGGCGACGTGCAGGTAGTAGTCGAGCAGGCGTTCGGTGCTGATCGCGTTGTCCTCGCCCGGTTCGGTGATCACGAGGTGCCGGGCGAACAGCCGGACCAGGTCGTGCCGGGAGTACCGGTCAGGCGTGGACTCGTGCAGGAGGTTGGCGTAGGCCGCCGTGCGCAGGTGGGTGCGGGCCGTGGCGACGTTGATGTCGAGCAGCGCGGCGGCGGCGTAGCAGTCGAGGTCGGTGCCGGGGTGCAGGCCGAGCCTGCGGAACATCCGCGCCGCGCCCTCGGGCAGTTCGCGGTAGCTGACCGCGAGCGCGGCCCGCACGCCCCGCCGGGCCTCGGGCAGCGACAGCGCCGCCAGCCTGCTCTGCTCGTCGTGCAGTTCGTCGACCAACGACCTGATCGTCCACTTGGGACGGGAGGTCAGCCGGGCCCCCGCGATGCGCAGCGCGAGGGGTAACCGGTCGCACAGCTCCACGAGTTCCGCGGTCGCCTCGGGTTCCAGGTCGGTGCGGCGCCTGCCCAGCATCCCCACCAGCAGGTTCTCGGCGGCCTCGTGTTCCAACGTTGCAACAGGAAGGACGGAAGCGCCCTCGGTCACCACGAGGTCGTTGAGGCCGTGCCTGCTGGTCACGAGCACGAGGCAGTCGGCGGACCCCGGCAGCAGCGGTCGCACCTGGCCGACCGACCGGGCGTTGTCCAGCACCACCAGCACGCGCTTGCCCGCCAGCAGCGACCGGTACCGGGCCGCCTGCCCCTCCAGGTCCGTCGGGATCTGCGCGTCGGCGAGGCCCAGCGTGCGCAGGAACCCGATCAACGCCGTCCTCGGGTCGACCGGCTCGGTCTCGTCGAACCCTCGTAGGTCCAGGAACAGCTGCCCGTCCGGGAAGTCCGCCGCCACGCGGTGCGCCCAGCGCAGCGCCAACGCCGTCTTGCCGACGCCGGGCGGGCCGACCAGCAGCCCGATCGCCGAGTCCTGCCCGGTGAGGTGGTCGTCCATGTCCGCGAGTTCGCCGTCGCGCCCGACGAACCCGCGGTGCTCGCGCGGCAGTTGGGCCGGGCCGCTGAGGGGCGCCGTCGGCGTCTCGACGGCCAGGACCGACTGGTACGCCGCCCGGAGTTCGGGGCCGGGGTCGACGCCCAGCTCGTCGACCAGCCGCTTCCTGGTGCGGTGGAACAGGTCCAGCGCCTCGGCCTGGCGTCCCGCCCGGTGCAGCGCGAGCACCAGCCGCGCCACCACCGGTTCGCGCAACGGGTCGTTCTCCACGACCTGCGCCAACGCGGTCACGGCGTCCGCGGGCCGGTCCAGCCGCAGCAGCCGTTCGGCCATGTCCTGCACGGCCACCAGCCGCAGCTCCTCCAGCCTGGCCGCGGTCGCCTCGCCGAGCCCCGGACTCGGGACGTCGGTGAGGAAAGGTCCACGCCACAGGCGCAGCGCGGTCGTCAGCTGCTCGACGGCGTCCTCGTCGCGCGCGTCGCGGGCGGTGCGCACGAGGTCCTCGAACACGAACACGTCCACCGCGCCCCGGTCGCCCTCGAGCAGGTAGCCCGGCGAGCGCGTGACCAGCTCCAGGCCCGGCCCGAGCACCTTGCGCAGCTGGGCGATGTGGCCCTGGAGGGCCGCTTTCGCCTGCGGCGGCGGCGATCCGTTCCACACGAGCGAGAGCAGCCGGTCACCCGACACCACCCGGTTCAGCTCGAGAGCCAGCGCCGCGAGCACCGTGCGGCGTTTGGCGGCGCCCAGTTGGACCGGGTCGCTGCCGGAGGCGACGAGTTCCACGGTGCCGAGCAGGTTCACCCGCATCCGGAAATCCTATCGGCCATAGATGAAGTTCCCTCGCAATATTGACACAGCCGATCACGCGTTGGAGACACGTTGGTCGGGCGTTGGCGGTTGCCCGGAGGCTGGACGGACCACCGGAGAACCGTGCCCGCAGGGGGACCAGAGGACATGCAGAACGCGAACGAGCCCGCACCCCCGTCCATCAACGGCCAGGCGATCGAGCTGAGCGAGAACATCAAGTCCGGCAAGGTCATGCTCGACCCCGCCACCGGCGAAGAGCTGCGGAAGCTCCTGCGCGAGCAGGTCGAGCAGGTCGACTCGTGGCTGGCCCGCGCGGGCAGGCTCGCCCGTCCCGCGCCGCTCGGCGCGAACCCGGTCAGCGACGCGATGGCGACGAAGTTCGAGGCCCGCGCCGAAGGCGACCCGCTGTCGTTCGTGAACGTCATGTCCGCGTACCGAACGGTCCTCCAGGACACGCACGACCAGGTCAGCGCGGCCATCACCAAGTACCAGCAGGTCGACGAGGACCACCGCGCCGGGCTGACCAAGATCAACGGCATCTGAGGCGAGAGGCGCACCGCTCATGGCTCCCGAGGTCGACCCGGTACTCAAGGACACGCAGAACTGGGACTCGCACTCCCACCGCGCCCTCTACGAGGCCGTGCACGTCAACAACGACCCCGGCCAGTCCGGCGAGATCGGCTCCGAGTGGGCCCAGTTCGCCACCGAACTGGCGGAATCGGCGCAGGTCATCACCAGTCGCATCGTGGCGACCGAGACCGGGTGGACCGGTGAGTCCGCCGACGGCGCGCGAACAGCGGTGAAGAAGCTGTCCGACTGGATCTCCGGCACCGCGCAGACCGCGGGCCAGGTGGGCGACCGGGTCGCCGACCAGGGCCGGGTCATGCAGGACGCGCGGGCGAACATGCCCGAGCCGATGGAGTTCACCTGGGCGGGCGCGACCGGCACCATGGTCGGCGGCGGCCTCCCCGGCCTGCTCGCGTCCACCGCGGACGTGCAGGCCGCGAACGCGAAAGCCCAGGCTGCGAAGGAACTCGCGGTCACGGTGATGACGAACATGGAGGCGAGCTCCCGAGCGATCGACCAGTCGACGCCGGTGTTCACCGCCCCGTTCAACCCCGTGACCGGCAAGACGCAGGAACCGCAGCTCGTGGCGCTGCACCGGGTCGAGGCGACCCGCGAGACCGGCGTCCTGCAACCGTTGCAGATGGTGGGGATGGAGTCCTCGCGCCGCGAGGTGGGCGAGCTGTCCGCGCGCCAGGAGGCGTTGCAGGCAGGGCAGACCACGACCGCGGCGGCCGCGTACGCGCCGACGCTCATGCCCGGCTCGGTCGACGCCGGGGCGAGCGGAGCCGGTGGTTATGGCGGCGCCGGCGGTTACTCCGGTGCGGGCGCTGGAGCAGGTGGCTACACCGGTGGCGCGGGTGCTTACCCGGGTGGTTACACCGGTGGCGCGGGAGCCGCCGGGTTCACCGCGAGCGGGGCCTATGCCGCTGGTGGAGGCGGTTTCCCGGCCGCGGGCGGTGTCACAGGAGGCTCGTACGCGGGCAGCCGCTACCCGGTGGGCGGCGAGGACTCCGAGGACGAGTCGGTCTACCGGTCGAGCGGCACGACGACGGCCGCGGACGCCGCGGCGTCCATCCCCGTCGCGAACACCTACCACCCGCCCGTCGCGGGCGGCGGTTACGGCTACTCCGACCCGACGAACTACGGCGGCCCCGGAGGCGCGACCGGGTACCCCGGAGCACTTCCGGGCACCGGTCAGAAGGGCTCTGCCCCTTCGCGCACTCCTGCACCCGGTTCTGCCGGCAATCCTGCTGGTTACCTCGGCGTGCCGGGCGCTCGTCCGCCCGGTGTGCCCCTCGAAGGCATCAGCGGCACGGGCCCGACCGGGCGTGGCGCGGGCGGTTTCGGCGGCGGTGGCTCGGGCTTCGGTGGCGGCGCTGGCAGTGGCGCCGGCTTTGGCGGTGGTGCTTCCGGTGGCGGCTTCGGCGGCAGTGCCGGGGGAGTCGGTGGCGCGGCGGGCGGCGGTTTCGGTGGCGGCGTAGGCGGTTCCGGCGCGGTCGGCGGGGCGGGTGGCGCGACCGCGGGCGGCGCGACCGGCGTCGTGCAGCCGGGTGCCCGTGGCCAGATGCCGACCGGCGCGTTCCCCACCGGGGCACCGGGCGCGCCCGGCACGCCGGGCATGGGCGGAGCGCCGATGGGTGGCGCGGGTGGCGCACGGTCCGAAGAGGACAAGGAGCGCAAGTCCGCCTCGTACATCATGGGCGGCGACCTCTTCGACATGCCGGGCGAGAACCTGCCGCCGTCGGTGATCGGCGGCGTCAAGGCGAAGAAGAAGAGCGGGGACCAGCAGTGATCACCCCGGAGTACCTGCTCAGCCCGGCCGAGCTGGACGTGCTGTGGCACGACCTCGACCAGGGCAGGCTGCCGTACCCGTTGGACGTCCCGAGCCTCGGCTCCACCATGGAGGAGCGGTCCAGGCTGCGCCTCGACGTGCTCGACGGCCTCCAGCGACGTGGCCTGGCGAACGACCAGCGGCTGCTGGACCTGTTGCGGCTGCTGGCGAACCACCGGGTCGCGGTCGACGCCGTGGCCAACATGGAGCGGCGTCCCGTGCGGGCCGTCGCCGCGTCCGACGGCGACCAGGCCGTGCTCGCCGTCATCGACGAGGAGCAGATCGGCCTGCTGGAGGTGCGGCCCACGTCGTTGGCGAAGTCCATCGTCGGCGTGCTGTCCGACGGCACGGCCGGACCCGGCAGCGCGCTGTCGCTGCGGGTCGAGACGCTGACCGCCGCCGTGGCGCTCCAGGAGGAGCCCGAGGAGTCCGACGACCCGTGGGGCGACGAGGACCTGGACGAGAAGCAGGCCCTCCAGCGGGCCGGACTGTCCAAACAGGACGCCGCGGTCATCGGCGAGCTGGCCGAGAACCGGGTGGCGGGCGGCCAGTTCGGCGTCACCCGGCGCGACGGCTCCCGGTACCGCGAAGAGCGGTCCGACGTGCTGGTCAACTGGTTCGACACCCCGCAGGGCCGGTACCTCATGGTCCGGGAGAACGGCTGGTTGAGCCTGTCGCCGACCGACAACGAGCGGATCGCGAACCGCATCGACTCGGTGCTCGCGTCGGTCTGACGCGACCCGCTCGACACGAAAGGGAAGACGTGGACCCGCTGGGCCCGATCGACGCCAACCGGATGAAGCACGTGGATCCGGATCAGTGGCTGACCGACATGCAGACGCGGATGGCCGACCTCCAGCAGAAGTCGGCCGACCTGGCGGAGAACCTCGCGCAGGCCAGCGCTACCGCGACGTCCAACGACGGCGCGGTGACGGTGACCATCGCGCCCACCGGCGCGCTGCAGAACCTGGAGCTGACCCAGCGGGCCGCGGGGATGAACCCCGGCAAGCTGACCGCGTCGATCATGGAGGCCGTCCGGAAGGGGCAGCACGCGGCGTCGGCGAAGATGGTCGAGGCGTTCGCGCCGCTGGGGGCGGGCACCGAGTCCATGGACCTGGTGCTCAGCTACCTCCCCGCCGACGAGGAGGACGACGAGGTCGAGGAGCACGACCTCAAGGCCGTGGACGCCCTCGACGAGGACCAGCCCCCGCCGCCTCCTCCTCCGCACCCCCAGCCGTACCAGGCGTACCCGCCGCGGCCGCCGATGCCCCCTTCCCAGCCCTTCCAGCCGCCCCAGCCGTCCCAGCCCTTCCCACCGCCCGTCCAGCCCCCGCCCGCCGTCCAGCCCCCGCCGCCGGTCCGCCCGTCGCGCGCGCAGCCGGACTACGAGGAAGACGAGAACCACCCGTGGTGACCGCTGTCCGTTCGAGTGGAAGGAGTTGGCCGTGGCCGCGGGCTTCGAGGTGAAACCGGACGACCTGGACGAGTTCTCGAAGAACCTCCAGTCGCTCGTGGACAGCCTGGCGGAGTCGAAGAACGTCCTCAACGGCGTCCACTTCGACCCGCTGGTGTTCGGCATCATCGGCCAGTTCTTCAGCATCGCGGCCCGCAACAAGGTCAACGAGGCCAAGGACTGCATCGCGAAGTACGAGGGCTCGATCGCCAGCGCCAAGGAGAACACCAAGTTGACCGCGGACACCTACCGCAAGGTCGACCAGGGCAACGCCGACACCTTCAAGGGGTAGGAGATGGCCGACACGGCCACCGAGGAGAAGAAGGACATTCCCGGCCTCACCCTCACGCCCGGCTTCGGCAAGGGCACGGAGTGGGTGGACGGGTTTTCCGGCGCGGGCATGGTCGACACCGTCGCCGGCTTGGTCAAGGCCGTCCAGGACGGCAACAAGGCCGCCATGGCGGCGTACGGCGTGGGCCTCGGCTTCGACGTCGTCGGCGCGGTGCTCAACCCGTTGGGCGCGCTGCTGGGCGCCGGCGTGGGGTGGTTGATCGACCACCTGTACTTCCTGCGCGAGCCGCTGGACCTGCTGATGGGCGACAACATCGCCGTGCGGCAGGAGACCGAGAAGATCAAGAGCGACGCGGAGAAGTACCAGGCGATCGCCACGACCCACGTCGAGGCCCTGAAGAAGCTCGACCCGTGGACCGGCCAGACCGCGGAGGCCTTCAAGGCCAGCATGAAGAAGGTCGCCGACGAGCTGGAGTCCATCGGCCTCGCCATCAACGGCTCGGCCGAGATCATGGCCACGATGGGCGCGTGCGTGACCGCGTTCCGCTCGCTGGTCCGCGACATCATCGCCATGGTCATCGGCAACCTCATCGGCGGCGCGCTCGTGGCGGCGGGCCTGGCCCCGTTCACCTTCGGCGCGTCGATCGTGGCGTTCGTCGGCGTCGCCGTGGCCACCGCCCTGGAGGCACTGGGCCGCATCATCCGCCACATCACCAACCTGAAGTCCCTGCTGGCCGTGAACAAGACCGCGGGCGACCAGCTCGGCACGGCGCTGGTCAAGATCTCCGACGACGCGGGCAGGCTCAACAGGGGCGGAGGCGGCCCCACAGTTCCTTCCAGCGCACCCCCCGTGAAGCCACCGGCCAGCAAGCCCCCAGAGGTCCCAGGGGCGAGCACGCCTCCGCCCAAACCCCCGGACACCCCACCGGCCCCGCCGGTGAACAAGCCCCCGGAGGTCCCCGGCGCGAGCACTCCGCCGCCCAAGCCCCCGGAGACCCCACCGGCCCCACCGGTCAACAAGCCCCCGGAGGTTCCGGGCGCACCGCCACCCAAGCCGCCGGACTCTCCGACGGTGCCCGCCAGCGCGCCTCCGGTGACGAAGCCGCCGGAGATCCCCGGCACGCCGCCACCCAAGCCGCCGGACTCCCCGACGGTCCCCGCCAGCGCGCCTCCGGTCACGAAGCCCCCGGAGATCCCCGGCACCCCCGCGCCCAAACCGCCGGACCCGCCCACGGTGCCTGCCAGCGCGCCCCCGGTGTCCAAGCCACCGGAGGTCCCCGGCACGACCACCCCGTCGAGCGCGCCCCCGGCTCCCAAGCCGCCGGACCCGACTCCGACCCCGACGCCCACCCCACCCGCCAAGCCCCCGGCCGCTCAGCCGCCCAAGTGGTCGCTCCAGGACATCAAGGACATCGCCAACAAGATCAAGAACGGCCGCAAGGACGGCATGGAGCAGTTCGGCAAGTTCGGCAAGGGCAAGCTGGAAGCCCGCCTCACGGGCCCACCGCACAACAAGACCCCTCAAGAGGCAGCCGACATCGCCCGCTGGGTGAAGAACTTCGAGGAGATCGCCGCCCCCGGCGGCACGGTCAACGTCGGCGGCAAGGTCATCGCCACCGGCACCCTCCTCCACTTGGCACACGAACTGTGGAAGGAAATGGCTCCAGACGTGGAGAGCCGCAAGGAGAACGAGGGCTTCATGGGCGACCTAAGGGACTACAACAAGAACAACTGACACGGCATGCACCAAGGCGGCTCCCTGCTTACCATCTCGTCACCCGACGAGAGCAGGGAGCCGCCATGGTCTTCCGCCGCACCCTGACCCCCTACGAAACCACCATCGCCCAGAAGGTCTTCGGCGACGCCCTGGACACCACCACCCTCAGGCTCGCCGAAGGCGGCCTCCTGGGCAGCTTCGGCGTGGCCAGAACCCTCCCCACCCTCGTCACCTTCCCGAGGGGCACCCTCACCACCCCACAAATCCAGGCAAGGTACGAACGCTGGCTAGTACACGAGCTAACCCACGCCTACCAGTACCAACACGGCCACAACATCCTCAGCCTGATTCCAACGGCACTGGCAGGCTTCTTCAAGAAGGACCTCTACAACTACGGCGGCCCCACAGCCCTACAAACAAAACCCTTCACAGCCTTCAACACAGAACAACAAGCAAACATCATCGCCGACTACTACTACCTCAGCACCTACGAACCCCACCAAGACCTATCCCCGTACACCCCCCACATAACCCACATCCGCACCCAATCAACCTGACCCAACAAGAAGTTCGCTGGTTCAACAACGCCGGTGGCTTGAAAATCGTCGCCAAATTCCCTGCACTGCCTGCTCAAGGCGTGGGGTAGGCATAGGTCGGGGTGTGTAGTGTCACGAAGCGTGACCTACACGGATGAATGGGCTGCGGCGGTCGAAAGTCGTCTTCGCGAACGACTGGACACTCTCGACTTCGAGACCACGCGGATACGATTGGTTTCGTTCGACCGCCAGGGAGGTCGGTTTCGGATCATCATCCAACGCCAGCCAGATGCGCAGCTCATCGGATTCACCAGAAACATCGAAGGATGGTACGACTCGGCCAAAGGTCATCCAGCGAGCGTTGCGGATGCTGAATTCTGGACCATCGTAGAGCCTTTGGGCAATGCTCGAGTCGTCGAACTCGACGGCGTACTTTGGCACGGTGATGTTCAAACCGACCCAATGTTCGGGGAGATGCATCCCTGATGACTCGCCTAGTTCGGCGTGGCTGACCCGGACGAGCGAGCCAAGCTCTTCGCCATCAACGACCGTCGCGACAGTGTCCACAGCACGGATTGAAGATCAACTTCAGCACCCACTGAAAACTAAGGCCTCTGACCGTATCTGCAGGTCAGAGGCCTTAGGTCACCCGGCGAAAGGTGAGTGCCCCGGCAGGATTCGAACCTGCGACACACGGTTTAGGAAGGCACGACAGACAAGCGGTCCCACGTACCCCGTTACCTGCGGTCGAGCGGTCTTCAGACCCTCCCGCCCACGGCGTCAGTCCGTCAGGAGTCCGCAGTCCGCGCGCCATATTCCTGACGTCACCCCGATCCGAAGCCGATCACGCGGCCGGTAGCGCTGGGTCAAGGTAAGCCCTCCGGCCTTGACGCGGCACTACCGGCCGTCGCCATGCTCACCAGTCGGGGTGACCGCCTGGCTCCTCATCCCGTCGCCCTGGCCCTCGATGTCGTCCACTCGATCCCCGTGGCAAGGCGGCGCAGCCGTCGCGGCAGCCGAGCGCCCTGCCCCATTTCGCGGTGACCCCTCGGCGCTCGTAGGGACCGTGGACGAACGGCCTCATGGGGTCAACAGCTCCTCGTCGGCAACCGGCCCTCAGTACGGCGCTCCGCGCCGCCCGGTCGCCCGGCGCAGCGAAGCGGAGGCCGGGCGTGCCGGGATGGATGTGGCCAAGCTGCCAGCGCAAGGACCCGCACGCGCCGCCGGAGGCGGCGCTCTTGATCCTGTAGAGCCAGATTCGGCAATATTGAGTTCAACACAGAATCAAGTGGTGATCCAAAACAGCCCTAGGAGGAAGCATAAAGAAGAGGTTGAGTTATAGTCTATTTCGTAATCGACTACTCTGCTATTACGGATGTGCGGTCTTCGGCGCGTACCTCTGCAGCTTCCCAGCATCGTCGGAAGGGGTTGTTATTGATTCTATCTCGACGTTGCGCTGTTAGTGAACAGAAAATTCCGAAAATTGCAGACAGTGCCATTGCTGGCAGTGTCGGCCACGGCATTGAGCTCTTTATTGTTCCGAAGCCAATCCACATTAATGCCACAAGCTCAATAATTCCAAGTGTAAATATAATTGCTGAGATCAAATCCAAAAATCCGCTGAATGTTCTAGTTGCAAGATACAGTCCGGCGGGTGGCGCCAAAAATCCTACTATTAGCAGGTAGCATAGCCAGATTGGAGTAAAATTCAAGGTTCCGATCAAGGATAGAACTAGTCGCCCAGCGCCTATAGCTATCACGCCAGAAATGATGACTGTCATCACTGAAATGAAAGCGCGCCGGAGGGCTTTTGTGGCGCGTCTAGGTGTACGTACAGTTGTCCAGTCGCTTGTGCGAATTCTATTTTCTGACAAACTGTCGGATTGGCTCAGTAAAGTGCCGAATAGTGTGGCCTGCACTGGCCAGCTAAGCATACTGATTAGCTTCCGGTGAAGTGGATTAAGTTTACATGCAGTTATAATTGCTTCTTGAACTTGGATTGTTGTCAAATCTGGGCCTGATATTATCCTTTCGGAGAAGTAGCGGCGAATAATCCCCCGGTGTCTGTATGCGCTGGCATGCACGGGGGCTTTATCGCGCCCTCTATACGTTCCTTTTCCCAGTAAAGATGTGACCCCGGCCAAATTTTCGGGCGCGATAGGGTTTGCATTTTTGAGTAGGCTAATTGTGATGGGCAATGCAAGTCGTGGATCAATGTTATTTTGTTCTTTTGGTATCTCATCAACGCTGGAATGTGTAAGTAGTTGACCAATGCGACCAGCGATCTTTATCATTGGATCATTTTTATTTTTTGCAAACGGGCTCCAGATCCAGGTTGCTTCGCTCTGGGTTAACGAGGATGGTGAATTTCGACGCAGCTCCTCTTCCACGTTTGGGTTCTCTATTAGTGACGCCAGCAGCCACGCTGCATGGGTACTCGATGACTTATCAGTCCATAGTAGATCGACCAGAGCGACTGCTGCGGCAGGCGTGCCCACGAACGCAAGGTCGTCTGCTGCCCACTCGAATCCAAGTTTCGCTCGAGATATGAGTACAGGCAGTGCTAGTTCACCCATTCCACGTAGGGCTGCTCGCGCGTCGTCATCAAAATGATTAATTGATGTGTTGCCTGCCGTTTGAGGTGCTAACACCTGCGCTGCCTCTGGTCGTCCTGATGCGGATAACGCAAGAAGTGCATCAGCTCTTGCTGGAGTGTCTGCCCATCGGATTATTTCTGCCAACTGGTTCAATAGTCCGCGGCCACGCGGCCTACTGTCGGCAGCTACGGTACCTAGCGCACGAACGATTGCCAAATGATCTATTCCAGCATTGCCCAGTCGCACCAAAAAGTAATTAATGATCTCCTGTGCAAATTCGTTATCTACGCGGATAACCTCGGCCAAGCATTCTAATGCAAGAATCTTGTGTTGAATCTCTGATGAGGCAAATATATCTGCGAT
This sequence comes from Umezawaea sp. NPDC059074, assembly GCF_042738955.1. Classification (NCBI taxonomy): domain Bacteria; kingdom Bacillati; phylum Actinomycetota; class Actinomycetes; order Pseudonocardiales; family Pseudonocardiaceae; genus Umezawaea; species Umezawaea sp. NPDC059074. The sequence continues at coordinate 101,498 of NZ_JBHYHC010000009.1, read as the reverse complement.
TACTTTCGTGCTGTCTTGGCTACTTACGCCACACCAGAGCTTCACGGTCTCCCGCCAAGCAAGAGGATCGTTACGGTACCGCCGCAGCAATCCTTCTGGGTCGCCGGCAAGTTCCATTGCGGCTAGATACTCTTGCAGGGTTAAGTGACGGAACATAAAATGGGATTTACGTTTGTCGACAGCAACAAGCAACTGACTGCGGTCAACGATTTCTTCGAGTAGACTTTTAATCCTGGCTGCATCCATGTTGAGATCAGCCAGCAGATTCTCTGCGGTTTTGGTCAATGCGCCCCAAGAGATTGTAAGCCGGTCGACTTCGCTGTTGGACTCCATTGTTGTCAGTGCCATTCGTTGAAGCACGGAAAACTTCTCCGCGACCTCATATACTGTTAAAGAACCAGCCCGCCCCATATCGGCATCGCGACCTAGTAGGTGTGTGATCGCCTCTTGGTAAAACGCTGATCGTGAAGTTGGAAGGCTGCGCCCACTCACGCTGAGCTTTTCGGTGTGCAGATAGGCAACCATTGTAAGTAGTAGCGGACTGCGAGCCAATCTCATCAGGGCCGGGTTATTACGCAGACTTGCATAGAGTTCCGCGCGTGCAGACGGTTCGGTTAGGCCGCGCCAATTTCCAAGGAGCCGGATTACAGCTGCGTCGTCTAGTTCGGCTACTCGCACTACGTGCGAGAATCGTTCACCAAGCGGCTGTCCGTTATAGACAACATCGCGTGATGTAACGATGAATTGACACTTCTGGTATTGCCTGGCGAAGTCGCGGATCGCCTGAAATACTCGATCCCGATCTGCTTTAGATACTTCATCAAGCCCGTCAAGGAATAGCGACATTGCGCCATTTCGCAGTCCGCGTTCAGCTAGGGCTTGAATTCTGTCAACTCGGCCTTCCTTGTCTACTCGCGACCGAGCGAGTTCGGCGACAACCAGATCGGTCAGTGTGTGGGTTGTGCCGTTGCAGCGATGCAATTCGATCAGTACTGGCACTTGCTCGGACTGCCCATTTCCGGCTCTCCGGGCCCACATCAACATGGAGTTCTTTAGTAGCAAAGACTTTCCCGCACCTGCTGGGCCCAGTACAACTGAGCAAGAGTGCTGGCGAATATTCTCGTATAGATCTTGGCGGTTACCTTCGACTTCATATTGCAGCGGAACATACACCTCGTCAATGTCAACGACGCCACCGGTAACAAAGCCCATTGAGTGCTTACTGAAATCACGTTCGACCGCTTGAGCATATCGACGGACTAGGCGCCTGCCGAACTTCGTACTTCGAGAGAAACGACGTTGCGATCGATCAAATGCGCTGGCCCCTGATTTTTTGAAAAATTCGCCAAGGTACTGCTTCGCGGCCCATGCGAGGAAAGCAAATACGATTGTCCCAACTCCAAAAGGTACAAGGTTAATGATGGCAGTCATAGGTACCAGATCGGTTGAGTGCTGCACTTCGTTACATTGATTCTATGTGGACTAGAATATTGATGCGGAGGCGTATACTGACTCGTGATGCCTCTATGAGAGCTAGGCCGGGTGAGTCTAGGATGGTGCAATGCCGGACGCTGAACAGGCTTACGCGACTGCAAGGGACCTGCTGGCATCGTCGTTGCCACAGAGGTGGGCGCACGTTCAAGGTGTTGCTAAGCGCGCGTCGCTTGCGGCCCTGTCCTTTGACGAGGAGGATGCCGATATTCTTGAGGCTTCGGCCGTGCTCCACGACATCGGCTACGCGCCATCACTGATTGTGACGGGTTTCCACGCTCTCGATGGCGCAAGTTATCTGCAGAACCGGGGAGTGTCCAAAAGGTTGTGCGGCCTTGTGGCCCATCACTCTTGTGCATACCGTGAAGCAGGGCTTCGGGGGCAGTCGTCGGCATTGGCGGAGTGGGAAGATGAAGGCACTCCGCTTAGGGATGCCTTGTGGTGGGCCGACATGACTACGACCCCAGATGGCCGTCAAACAAATGTGCACAAAAGGATTGAGGAAATACGGGAGCGCTATGGGCCTGACGACTTGGTGACCCTCTTCATCGGGCAGGCGAAGGCTGATCTTGTAGCGGCGGTTGAGCGGACTGAGCAACGGCTGCGCGCAGCTGGTATTAATTATACGGTGAAGTAGGGCTTCGACTGCTCGTCGAAGCCGTGCTTGATCCGGAGTTGGATCGACGGGTGGATATTCAATACTTGTAGGGCTCCTTGGCTTACCCAATGAACTTCGCTTGACTCGTTACTCGTCCGCAGTTCGCCGCCGACTGGAAGCGCGCGAAAGCAGATTGAGAACTGTTGGCGGACTTCACCGTCGGTGTAGGAGATGACGTGGGCTGGGTCGGAGTAAACACCGATTAGGTCGGTGGGTTCGACGTCGATTCCGGTTTCCTCCTTGACCTCCCTTACGACCGTATGGCCAATGGTCTCGCCGACGTCCTGTGCGCCTCCTGGGATCGAGTAGAGGTCGTTGTCGGTGCGGCGGATCATGAGTAGCTGGCCTCGTTCGTCCTGCACAAACGCCGTTACGGCTACGACGATGTTGGTCGCCTTAGGGGCGTTGGGGTCGTGGTAGTGATCGGTGCGTGCCATGTCTACCTGCCTACCACTTAGGGGGCTTGGCGGCGTCCCAGACGCCCTGGAAGCTCTCTGCGTAGGTCTCGAACAAGTCCCCGCCGGAGAGGCGTCGCAGGTGGAGGACGGGCGCGTGACCTGCCATGAAGCCGTGTACGTGGGTGTTGACGAGCATCTCGTCGTCGAAGCGGTAGATCGAGTTGTAGAGCGTGGTCTTGTGGCACCTGACCTCGGCGTGGCCGGTGTCTGCCAGTGGCTTGAAGAACGCTAGGGCGTTGCGGACCTTGGCTGCGAGGGTGCCCTTGCCGATGCCTTCTTCCTCGCTGCGGCGGGCTACCTCGCGGCTTGCTGGGTCGCCTAGTAGGAGGCGGATCTTGACGCCGTCCTCGGCCTTCTGGCGCATGGTGCGGATCAGGGCCGGGTTGTCCGTGAGGAACATTCCTGAGTAGACCAGGATGGAGACGTTGAGCTTGGCCTGGTTGAGCAGGTGTGCCCAGACGTCCTGGGTGATCGAGTGTCGGTGTGCGTAGACCTGCACGACCTCGGACTCGTTGATCTCCTTCTTGGTCTCGCTGGCTAGGGCGTTTGGCCAGAGGTATGCCTCGGTCTCGCCCACGAGAGTCGAGATCGCATGTCGGTGGCGGGGGTACGGGGTGCGGTCCTTGGTGATCCACCGTTCGACCGTCTTGGGGTCCACGCCCGTGGTGTTGGCCACGTGTTCGAGGCTCAAACCGTTGCGTAGCAAGGAATCCCGTAGGCGTTGGTTCGGCATGGCCACCCCTTTGTGACAGGTTGGGACGTCTTCAAGGTAGCAAGGACGTCTGTAGTTGTCCTGTTGTGCGGTACTGACGTCCCGCCAAATGGCCCAATGTGATGAGTGTCGAGAACGCCCGACCGCAGGTCAGGCCGACGCTAGTGACAGGAGTGGCTGATGGCGATCACAGGTGGGAGCAGGCTCCCCGCGGGTCATGACTTCGTGTTCCCTCGTGGGGCGTTGGTGATGGGTGTGGAGCCGGTGCTCAAGTTCCAGTCCGCCGATGAGCGGGCTAAGGGGCTGCCGGTGGAGCAGGAGAAGGACAAGGAGAACGGGCTCCTGGTGTGGTCGGTGCTTGTCATTGACCAGGCTGCGGAGCGCAAGACGGATGCGGTGGTCACGGTGAAGATCGCGGCTCCTCACCAGCCGGTGCCGCCTGAGGCGATTCCTGGCACGGACGTGCGGCCGGTGTTGTTCGAGGGTCTGACGGTTACGCCGTGGATCGATGACAAGGGTTGCCGTCCGGGCGCGGCGGGGGAGCGTCACCGTTGCCGGGCGAAGCTCGGGTACAGCTTGCGGGCTACCGGGATGAAGCCCGTTGTTGCCAAGAGCGCGCCCAAGGCCGCGTGACCGGGTGGCGGACATGGTGCGGGTGCACGTGACCGCGAATCTTCCTATCCGTGTTGAGCCGATGGTGTTCGCCGACCGGGTGGAGATTCGACTTGGCAACGCGTTTCCGGCGGTGCTGGTCGTGGATCGGGAGGCGTTGCCTCGGCTGGCGGGCGCGATTGGTGAGGGGCTGGCGGCCTTCGATGCCTCGGCCAAGCAGAAGGGGCAGGGCTGATGGGGTTCAACGTGACGTGCTCGCCGGGGCGGGAGGCGGCTGCGGGGATGGTGCACATCACCGAGGAACTGCCCGCGTTGGTGATCTACCTCGACCCGGTAAACGTAGCTATCCAGTTGCCGCCGTTTCCCGGTGGGGTGGAGCTGCTGGCGAAGTTCTGTCGGGAGTTGTCGCGGGAGGCGGGCAAGCTCGCTGATCATCTCGACGGCCGCGAAGGGCGTCACACGCTGGCGGTGCAGGAGTGAGCGCGCAGCCGAGTCGGGCTACGCCTCGGCGGGATGACTACAACCACGTCATGGGTGCGCACCTGAGGGTGTTGCGGCGTGAGGCTGGGGTGTCGCCTGGGCTGATGGCGCGGGCGTTCGGGGTTTCCACCGCGTTGATCTCCAAGCTGGAGCAGGGGCGGCGGGGGTTGTCGTCGCAATCGTTGGGGATGTACTGCGACGCCTTGGACGTGAGTCCGCTTGATGTGTTCATGGATGTGGCGGAGCAGTACCGGGCGCAGTGCGACCCGTACCAGCCCGATCGCTATCGGGCGGTTCGTAGCTCGGTGCGGGTGCTTGACGGCCTGGCGCTCTATGCCGATGTGCCGGAGCGGTACTTGCCCGCGGGGGCTTTGCGGGTGGCGATCTCTGCGCTGAACGAGGCCTGACGGGGATGGCACGAACGTGTGTGAGGAGGCGGCGATGGCCGCGACGGTGAAGGTTGATCCGTGGGCCGCTGTGCGGGATGTGCGGACCTTGAGGGAAGCGCACGAGGCGTTGGGGAAGTTGCAGCCCGCGCCCAGCTCGGCTCCGGCGGTGCTGCGGGAGTACTACCTGCGTAGCGCGGTGATCTACGGGCAGGTCGCGGAGACCGATCGGGGGCACCACCACGAGGCGTTGTACTGGTCGGCTCGTGAGCGGGAGAAGGGGGAGCGGATCAGCGTCGACTAGGAGTCGAAAGTCCTGTTAGGACGGTCCGCGTGATCTTGAGGGGTCATGTGGCGATGCCGCGCGTCTTGTTGCGGCATAACGAGAACGTAAGACGCAGGAGCGGAACCCGGCTACCAACCTCGCCGCTCCTGCGCTGTCCACCACGCGTAACGGAGTGAACGAGATGAGCGTAGAGCCTGGGCGTGTTCCAGCGCCAGACAGAGGTCCGAAAAGCCGGTGTGCGACGTGCAAGCGCTTCGCCCGGTTGCTGCCCGGTCAAACCGAGTGTGACTCGTGTGCCGGTGTTCTGGGGCTGGACTTCTCCAGCTCGATCCGGCGGGGCGGTGACGTCCGATGAGGGGCAACCGGTGGGTTGATCCGGCTCCGTTCGAGGGCTACCGACCTCGGGTTCCGTGGTGGGCGTACCTGCCAGGGTGGACCAAGGTCGTGGCCGCGCCGTTCGCGCTGGTCGGTGTCGTCGTGTGGTTGATCGTGCGCCTGGCGCTCGTTGCCGTTCGGTACCCGGTCACTGTCGGGGCGCTGGTGGCGGGCTACTGGATGTACGTCACCTGGGGGCTGTCGCCGTTGGTGCTGGCGCTGCTGTCGTTGATCGCGGGTCTGGTCCTCTGGGCTGGTCTGGATCTGCCGTCGTTCCTGCGGCACGTCTGCTACCGGGTCCTCACGGAGTGGCGGCGGGTGACCATCTACGTGCCGCAGTGGCGGACCGTGATGCGGCTGTCGGATCTCGCGAAAGCACAGCGGGGCAAGGAATACCGGCCTCGGCTGCGGCGGGTTCGGTCCGAGGGATGGCGGGACCGGGTTCGGGTGCGGATGATCCCGGCACAGTCCCCGGAGCAGTGGGAAGCGCGGCGGGAGAACCTGGCGCACTCGTTCAACGCCCGGTCGTGTCGGGTGCGGGTGCTGCGGCCTCGGTTGCTGGAACTGGACTTCATCCACTCCGATCCGCTGTCGCGTCCGGTGCCTGTACCTGCGCTTTCGGTGGATGAGTCCGCGGTGAACCTCAGGAAGATCGTGGTCGGTCGTACGGAGACTGGGCGGGCCTGGACGCTGCGGCTGCTCGGGGCTCAGCTCCTTGTCGTGGGCGTGCCCGGTGCGGGTAAGGGCTCGGTGTTGTGGTCGATCGTGTGGCAGCTCGCGCCCGCCGTTCGTGCTGGGCTAGTGCGCCTGGTGGGCATCGATCCCAAGGGCGGGATGGAGCTGGGGCAGTGCCCGGACGCCTTCGATCGGGTCGTCTACGACAACGGTCCGGACGCGGTCGCGTTGCTGGAGGAGATCGCGGCTGAGGTCAAGGAACGGGCGGTGCGGTACCGGGGCGTGCGGCGGCTGTGGGCGCGGTCGACGGGGGAGCCGTTCACGGTCCTGATCGTGGATGAGCTGGCCGACCTGATCGCCTACCAGCCGGACAAGCAGCTCCGCGAACGCGCATCGCGGGCTATCCAGACCATCACCTCCCAGGGACGTGCACCCGGCTATGCGCTCGTGGGCCTGGTCCAAGACCCGCGCAAGGAAGTCGTCTCCTTCCGGCACCTGTTCAGCACCCGTGTGGCGCTTCGGCTCGACGAGCCACAGCAGGTGGACATGGTCCTTGGGGACGGCGTTCGGCAACGGGGTGCGGCGGCTCACGAGATCAGCGAGAACACGCCTGGTGTTGCGTGGCTCAAGACGGACGGGCAGCGGGAGCCGGAGCGTGCGAGGGCCTTCCACGTCACCGATGCGGACCTGATCGAGTTGGGCGCGTACTTCACGCGGGCGACCGTTCATGACTTCCCCGGCCTGCCTGCGGGCGAAGGGAGCGCGGCGGCATGAGCGAGTACCTGACCCGCGCCGACCGGATGAAGCAGCCTGCGGCCCTGGATGTGGCTCGTGCGGTGGCTGAGCAGCACGGCGTTTGTGTCCGTCCGCTGGCGAAGGAACGGATTGACCTGGACACAGGGCGCGTGGAGATCATCCCGATCCCGTGCGGCTCGACCGTGGCCAGCGTGTGCCCGACCTGCGCGGAGAAGAACCGCCGGTTGCGGATGGCCCAGTGCCGCGAAGGGTGGCACCTGACCGAAGAACCCGACTTCACGCCGAACGAGCCGACCGCCGAACAGCGGCAGCTCACCGAGTACCGGGCGGACCTGGTCAAGGTCTACCGCCAGGTGATGGAGGAGGACGACGAAGTTGGCGGGGAGGAAGTTCGGGAAGAGGTTGAGCGGGTCGACGCGGAACTTCGGCAACTGGGAGTCCGCGGGAACCTTCCGTCGCTCGAACCGCGTCCTCGGGCTGTTCGGAAGCGGTCCACGCGGCGGCGGCAGGATGCGGCGAACCTGCCTCGGCGGCCGGTGCAGAAACGCACGGTGGGGAAGGTGTTCGGCGAGAAGTACCAGCCGTCCACGTTCCTCACGCTGACCCTCGACAGCTACGGCAAGGTGCGCTCGGACGGCACTCCTGTGGACCCCGACCGATACGGCTACCGGCGGGCCGCGAGGGACGCTGTTCACTTCGCCGCGCTGCTCGACCGGTTCGTGCAGAACCTTCGTCGGTGTGTCGGGTGGGACGTTCAGTACTTCTCGACCGTTGAGCCTCAGCGGAGGTTGGCGCCCCACTGGCACGCCGCCATCCGGGGCTCTATCTCCCGCGCTGAGCTGCGGGCGGTCGCGGAAGCCACCTACCACCAGGTCTGGTGGCCTGCCCACGACGAGATCAAGTACAGCGGTGACCGGCTGCCCGTATGGGACGTGCGCGCCAAGGGCTTCGTCGACCCCGACACGCGTGCGGCCCTGCCCACCTGGGAGGAAGCCCTAGACCAGGTCGAGGCGCCCGCTCACCTCGCGCGCTTCGGCGTCCAGGTGCACTCCAAGGGCATCGTCGGCGGCACGCCGGAGGCCGGGCGGCACATCGGCTACCTCACGAAGTACCTGACCAAGAGCATCAACGAGTGCCACGAGGCGGGGACGGCGCGTCAGGAGCGGCACACCCAACGGCTCTGCGACGAGCTGGCCGTGACGCCGTGTTCCCCGCAGTGCGCGGTATGGCTGCTCTACGGCGTTCAGCCTCGGAGTGCTCGGCTGTCGATGAATCCTGGGCTGTGCAAAGGAAAGGCGCACAAGCGGACCACGCTCGGCGTCGCGGGCAGGCGGGTCCTGGTGTCCCGGAAGTGGTCCGGGAAGTCGCTCGCCGACAACAAGCACGACCGGAAGACGTTCGTTCGGCAACTGCTCGCGGACGTCGGGATCGTCCAGGACGACCAGCCCACACGGGTCGTGTGGAACAACGTTCAGCCCGGTGATCCGAACGTTCCGCCGCGACAGCACATGTTGCTGCGGGCTGTGTCTGAGCGCATTCGGTGGAAGGCCGAGTACACGGCGGCGTTACTGGCGTCTGCTGGTCCGCCAGATCGTTCGGCAACTTCGCACGCTGCATAAACGAGGGGGAACCATGTCCGGCAAGGTTCGGCAGATCGCAGAGTTGATGTCCGTTCCGGAGATCCTGGAGGCACTGGGAGGGGTCTCGCGGGACACGTTCTACAAGTGGCGGCAGACCGGTAAGGGGCCGCGTTGTTTCTCGCTGCCCAACGGTGAGTTGCGGTGCAAGCGCGTGGACTTCCTGGCCTGGCTTGATGGTCTCTACGGGGCGGCGGCATGACTAACACGTTCAAGGTCAAGTTCTGGGAGATCAAGCGGCGTGAGGGGCGGAAGCGGCCGTACGCGGTGCGGTGGCTGACGGACAAGGTCGAGCACTCGGAGTGGTACGCCGCGAAGGCGTTGGCTGTCAGCCGGTTGTCCGATCTGACTCGGGCCGCGCGCAACGGTGAGCCGTTCGACGTCGAGAGTGGCTTGCCGGTTAGTGAGCTTCGGCGGCGGAACTCGTTGTCGTTTCTGGAGTTCGCACAGTCCTATGTGGATCTCAAGTGGAGTGATGCTGCCGCGAAAACGCGATCGAGCACCGTGGAAGCTCTGACCACTGCGGCGGCTTCGTTCGTCCGTGATGGTGTTGGCAGGCCGGAGGTCGGGGAGCTTCGAGGTGTGCTAACCCGGACGTTGCTGCCGCCGACAACGCGGGATCGTGACGTCTCCGGCTCGGATGCGGAGGTGATCGACTGGCTGAGGCGCAACTCTCGGCCGCTGTACGACCTGACGGACGCGGTGGCTGTTCGGGCGGTGTTGGACGCCCTGGCGGCGAAGCTGGACGGCAAGGCGGCGGCTGCCTCGGTGTACCAGCGCAAGCGGGCGGTCCTGTTCAACTTGCTGTCGTACGCCGTGGAGCGGGAGTTGATCCCGGACAACCCGTTGAGCCGGATCAAGCGGAAGGTGTCCAAGGTCGTGGACCAAGTGGACCCGCGCGTGGTGGCCAACCCGAAGCAGGTCGGGGAACTGCTGACGGCCGTAACGTACGTCGGGAAGCGGAACAAAGACCGGGGCGCGCACCTGGCGGCGTTCTTCGCGGTCGGCTACTACGCGGCGGCTCGTCCGGCTGAAGGGTTGGGACTGCGTGAGGACGATTGCACGCTGCCTGAGAGCGGTTGGGGTGCGCTGGCGTTGGGGGAGTCTCGACCGGCGGCGGGGAAGCGGTGGACGGACTCGGGGGAGGTGCACGACCGGCGTGGGCTGAAGCATCGGGCCAAAAAGGAGGTTCGGATCGTGCCGATTCCGCCGGTGTTGGTCCGCATCCTGCGTGACCACCTCGACCGGTACGGGGTCGGGCCGGATGGGCGGCTGTTCCGGTCACCGAACGGCGGGGTGGTGTCGTCCTCGACGTACTACCGGGTCTGGGATGACGCTCGTCAGTACGCGCTGATGCCTCCTCAGACGGCCTCGCCGTTGGCTGGTAGACCGTACGATCTGCGGCACGCTGCGGTCTCTCTGTGGCTGAACGGCGGGATACCGGCTACCGAGGTGGCGGAGCGGGCCGGGCACTCGGTGGACGTTTTACTAAAGGTCTATGCAAAGTGTATCGACGGACAGTGTGAGACGGTGAACAAGACCATAGAGAGTCTTATCGGATCTTGATAGTTGACTATAGTTAGCCTCGGTGAATCTTGATTTATGCGAGGAAGCTCGATGTCTGGGATTGCTTCTTGTCTCAGGTTTCGCCTTCGGGTGCTAAGGTACGCTGGTAGTGTGGATGTTGCGGTGTTGAACCAGATGATCACAGCTAGTGCGGCACTTCTTGGTGCTGGAGTAGGAGCTGCAACTACGGCATCAGTTGCTCGTTTCACAAGCAAGCGAAGTATTGAAGCGGAGCGCCTGAAAGAGAAGCGTGCTATAGAGGTCAGGACTGCGGAAAGCTGTTCGTCTGCGTTTTCTGAACTTCGGGTGCACGCTTCCAGTTTTGCCAGCTCGGTAGCCTATGACGTGCGAAAAGATATTCTTGCTGCGCAGCGAAAGTTTAATGATTCTGTTCAGCGGACGAGTTTGATTTTGATCCATGCCCCGAGGGCTCTGCGTGAAGGTTTGAAGCTACCTTTTGATCTTGTCTGGCTGGCTCTTGAAATCGGATCCTATGGAGAGCAAGAAGGGCTACATTTTAATCATCCTCTGGTCATTATTGCGGAGGCGAGTGACTATGCGCAATCTCTGATTGCTTGTAGTCTTCATGCTGAAATTCATTCAGGGCTAACGCGTGAGATGGCCGAGTATGAAGTCGCCTTGAAAGAGTACGATTACCGACTTGGCAATATCGGTGACATTGAATCCCGCTTGAATGGGATTGACGTGATGGAGGATTTTACTCGCCCTGATCAGGAAGTGTTCGACGCCCGTGTCGTCAAGTGGTACGAGAAGCACCCCCAGTTCAGGAATGACCACTTGTGATGAGCGATCTAGATGGTGGACTGCTAGCGGGAGCCTGGTCCAGGCGAGACGCATCCGGCGGCGCGCATCGCAGCTCGTTGTGAAGAGGATCCCTCGGGTGCCAGTCCGTGGTGAGTCCGTAAACGGTGGCAAACAGGGGCATATTCCAGCCGACGGTGGCATATGACTCGCCCTGAAAAAGATCAAGCCCCGAGCGCGTTTCCGCTGCTCAGGGCCTGATTCACCCGGCGAAAGGTGAGTGCCCCCGGCAGGATTCGAACCTGCGACACACGGTTTAGGAAACCGATGCTCTATCCCCTGAGCTACGAGGGCGGGGCTGTCGTGGGGGTAGTTTAGCGGCGGGTGTTGATCAACTGTGGTGGGGGGCCCGCTTGTGGGTCCGTGTGCCTAGGCTTGGGTGGTGAGCCTGAGAATGAATGATGTGCGGGGGGCCGCTGTCGCTGCCGGTCTGCGGGTGTTGGCCACGGTGACGCCGTACGTGGAGCCCGAACTGGTGGGGTTGCGCGGGGTGGTTCGGGGTGGGGACGTGTGCCTGGACATCGGGGCTGCGCTGGGGTTGTACACCGTTGTGCTGTCGCAGCTTGTTGGTCCACACGGGACTGTGCACAGCGTTGAACCCCTTGTCTTCGCGCACCCCGCGCTGTCCTACGTGTTGCGGCCCCGTGAAGGGCGGAACGTGGTGCGGCACTCGCTCGCCTTCGGCACCGAGGACGGGCGGGAGGTGATGAGCGTTCCTGTTCGGCACGGGGTGCCGGTGACCGGGCGGTCGTTCCTCACCGCGGGCTCGAACGGGCTGGGGTCGAACGTGGAGTTCGCGGAGCACCTGGAGGTCGTGGTGCGGACTCAGACGTTGGACGGGTTCGTGGCCGAGCAGGGGATCACGCGGCTCGACTTCGTGAAGGCCGACGTCGAGGGTGCTGAGCTTCGGGTGCTCGAAGGCGGGTCCTCGGTGGTGGAGGAGTTGCGGCCGAAGATCCTGCTCGAGGTCGAGGAGCGGCACGTCGCGCGGTTCGGGTACGGGGCGCAGGACGTCGTCGCGTGGCTCGCCGAGCGGGACTACGGCATGAAGGTGTGGCGGCAGGGCGGGTGGCGGACGGTCACCCGTGTCACCGACGACGTGCGGAACTACCTGTTCGTGCCTCGTTGACCTGCGAGAACCTCTCCGGACAGCGGAAGACCCCGGTCCCTGGGGGTGGACCGGGGTCTTCCTCGGAAGTGGTCTACTGCGGGTAGACCTCGAGTTCGTAGAGCGAGTATCCGTAATTGGTGCCCCGTTGGGTACCCGTCATTCGTACGAACCGCGCGTCGGTCGGGGTGAACGACACGTTGTCCGTGACACCGTTTCCTTCAGCGGTAACGAAAACCTGCCTCCACGACGCCCCGTCGGCGGACACCTCGATCCGGTACGCCTTCCCGTAGGAAGCCTCCCACCGCAGGAACACGCGCCCCACCCGCTGGACCGACCCCAGGTCGACCTGGAGCCACTGGTTGTCGCTCCAGTCGCTGGCCCAGCGCGTGGTGCCCACGCCGTCCACGGCGTTGGCGGGCGGGGAGTTGTACGCGCCCCGCTCGTAGCTGCTGGCCGTGGCGGTCTTGCCCTGCGCCACGTTGGCCACCGTCGTGCCGCGGTGGGCCGGGAACTGGACGACCTGCTGGTAGGTCGGCCGGTTCTGCCACTGGATCTTGTCCTGGGTGATGCCGCCCATCGCGCGGTGGATCACCGAGTCGGCGCACCACTGGTCGCCCGCCGCGCAGTCGGCGTCACCGGGGTAGACCTGGTTCGCGGGCACGGCCGCCGCGGCACGAAGGCTGTCCAGCAGCACCGTGCGGCACGCCGTGACGTCGCCGCCACCGCAGTACGTGCCGGTCAACGGCCCCGCGACCTGGTCGCCCAGCACGCGCCGGATGTCCTTGTCGACGTAGCTCCACCAGCCGTACTGGAACGACGAGCCCTTGTGCGGGGCCGCGCCGTGGGTGTCCGACGGCGCCTCGTCGACCTGGACGGCCCTGGTCAACTCCGTGTACAGGTCCGGACCGAGACCGGGCTGGAACTCGGCCTGCACCAGCTTGGGCCACCACGCGTCGAGCACGCGGATCGCCTCGGCGTGGTTGTAGACCTTGCTGCCCTTGGTCGTCTCGCGCCGCAGCGAACCGGACTGCTGCCACGCCTTGAGCTTCTGCACGGTCGCGGCCAGCGCGGGGTCGGTGACCGCGGACTTCTCGATCACCCGCAGCAGGTCGGGGAGCACCTGCTCGGCGCGCAGGTCGGCGCCGGCGGCCTCGGCCATGGCCTTGGTGACCGACGCCCGCGACGCCTTGCCGCCGTTGGCGATCAGGGCCTTCACCCGGTCGTCGAGCAGGTCGCCGCGGTGCACGGAGCCGTTGCCGAAGCCGGACGACGTGAAGTCCAGCGCCTGCTTGTTGTTCCAGCTGATGTAGTAGTCCTGGTTCACCGACTGGGGGTGTTCCGAGGCGGGCGTGTAGCGGGCGGTGTTGGTGTTCGGGTCCCAGTCCTGCCACTCGTACGCCTGCGCGGCCTTGATCGGCAGGTTCGGGTCCACGCCCGCCTTGCGCACCGGGTTCGTGCCGGAGTTGTAGTACGCCGTGTCCTTGGAGTCGACGTAGAACCAGTTGAACGCGTACCCGATGTGGTCGGCCGCGCGCTGGAAGTCCTGCGCCGACTTGATCGCGCTCGGGTCGTTGAACTCCTGGAACCCGATGATCGGGTCCACCTCGTGCAGGTACGTCGACCGCAGCGCGGAGTACGCCACGGGCTTGCCGCCGACCGTCGCGCGGCTCTGCACCAGGCCGTACTTCGTGCGGTACACGACGAGCGTGTACGACCCGGCCGCCGTGCCGTCCGCGACCGTCGGCTTCCACGCGTTCTTGCGCTCCAGCCGTTCCATCGCCACGCACTGGCCGCGCAGCAGGTAGAAGTTCGACGCCTTCGTCGCGGGCTTGCCGTCGGGCTCGCACAGGTCGACGGCGAACGTGTCGACGATGTCCTGCGACGCCGACGTGGCGCTCCACGCGTAGTCCTGGCCGCGGCCGAGCTGCACGTACATGCCGACGCCCGCGAAGGACACGCCGCGCGCGCTGATGCCGGGGCCGTTGAGCTCCTGGAGCATCAGCAGCTGCGGCGCGAAGTAGCCGGTCTGCGGGCCGAACACGGCGATCGGGTTGCCGGTGTCGGTGTGCGCGCCGGACACGACGAGCGCGTTGGACATGCCGTGCTTGCGGTTCAGCAGGTCCGCGGGCAGCACGCCGTCGGCGAAGATGCCCTGCGCGGGTTCGAGCGAGCCCGCGGCGACGGGCGTCGTCGAGGCGTTGCCGACCTGGTCGTAGACCATCGGTTCGGGGGTCACCGAACCCGCGTCGGGCATCGCCACGCCGACGGGGTTGGCGGGGCTCGCGGAGTACGGGTAGCGCTGGCCGTCGTGCAGGGTCAGCACGGCCTCCGGGTCGTTCTGCTCCCGGAACGACTTCCACACCTGCTCGCCGACCGTGGCGCCGTACTTGTTCTGCGCGGCCAGCCGGACGAGCGCGGACTGCACCTCGCCGCCACCGCCGGAGCCGAACAGGCCGCCGACGACGGCCGCGATGGCGACCATGTCCGTCGCCTTGAACGGCTGGATGTCGTTCCAGTTCGTGATCGCGTCCGCGTGCCCGGACAGCACGTACTCGCCGGGGAAGTTCCGCGCCGAGATCGACTGCGCCATATACGCGTTGATGCCCGCGATGTAGTCGTTGACGTCCTGGTTCGCCTGCGCGCCACGGGGTCCGCTCGCGGCGACCCGGTCGATCTGGGCCTGGAGGTCCGCCTCGGTGTAGCCGATCTGGGAGTAGAAGCTCTGCTCCAGCACGCGGTTGCCCTCGGCTCCGCCCGCGAAGCCGGTGAGCTGGCTGCGGCCGAGGTGGCGGAACACGTCCATCAGCCACAGCCGGTCCTGCGCGGCGGCGTAGCCCGCGCCGAACTCGGTGCCGGACCGGGTGGTGCCGTAGACGTGCGGCATCCCGATGGCCTTGTCGCGGATGATCGTCACGTCCGCGCGCGGCTTGACCGTGCTCTCGACCTGGTCGGGGGCGACGCCGAACGAGGCGTCGTTGAAGAACGTCGTCAGCTGCTCGTTGGTCAGCCCCTGGTAGCCGGACGAGAGGGCGTCGTACTTCGGCAGCTGGTCGGCCGCGTGGGCGGGCCGCGTGCCGAAGACCTTGTGGCCGAGGATCTCGGCGAGGGTGGCGCTGCCGTTGTTGCCCGGCGGCAGGATGTCGTTGCACTGGCCGAGGCAGTAGTCGTCCGGCGCGAACGCGGCGGTGGTGGGCGGCGCGGGGGCCGCCTGTGCTGTCGCGGTGGTGACGGAGGCGGTGGCGAGCAGGGCGACCACCACCAGGGGTAGGGCGGCTCTCCGCATGACGCGAAGCTCCTTCCATGCAGGGCTGGTGTGGCGCACGTTACGTTTTCCTCAACTATTCTGAAAGGTCTTCACGTTTTTTTGCCCCGATCGGCTGGCAACCCCCGTTACCAGTTGACCGAGTGCCCCGGTACTGGGAAAACCTTGACCATGGTGCGACGACGAACGCTGCTGGGCGGAGTGGCCGCGTCCGGCCTGCTCCTCGGGTTCGGCGCGGCGCCCGCGAGGGCCGCCCTGCTGCCGATCCGGACCTGCGACGACTGGGGCGCCCGTCCACCGTCGAGCCCCACGACCGTGCTGCACCAGCAGCCGGAGCGGATCCTCGTGCACCACACGGCGACCGAGAACGTCACCGACTACTCCGAGGCCCACGCGCACGAGCACGCCCGCTGGATCCAGAACCACCACATGGACGACAACGGCTGGATCGACTCCGGCCAGCACTTCACCAACAGCCGCGGCGGGTTCCTCCTCGAGGGTCGCCACGGCAGCCTGGACGCGTTGCACGCGGGCGACCGCATCGTGCAGGGCGCACATTGCCCCGGCCAGAACAACATCGCGATCGGCATCGAGAACGAGGGCCTCTACACCTCCGAGGAACCGCGCCCCGAGCAGTGGGACTCGCTGGTGTCGTTCTGCGCGTACACGTGCGAGCAGTACGGGATCCCGCCCACGGCCATCGACGGGCACCGCGACCACTACGCGGACACGCAGTGCCCCGGCGACAAGCTCTACGCCGCGTTGCCCCGCCTGCGTGAGGAAGTGGCGCGAGTCCTCGGCTGACCGTGTTTCTTCCTGGCAACTGTGAACGCGGTGGTGAGAGCCTTTCCACGGCGCTCAACGCTGGGCAAACGTCCTACCACATGGTGAGATAACGTCGAATTAACGCCAGCTTGCGCACTGGTGCGCGATGCTGGGCCTGTATGAACACGAAACGCCAACTCGGGGAGGCGTCGTGATCAAGGTGATGCTGGCCGACGACGAGGACCTCGTCCGGTCCGGGCTTCGCATGATCCTGAGCAGCGCCGGTGACATCGAAGTAGTGGCCGAGTGCGACGACGGGCACCTGGTGGCCGACCTGGCCCGCCAGCACCGTCCGCACGTGGTCCTGCTGGACATCCGCATGCGGTCCAACGACGGGCTGGTGGCGTTGCGCAGGCTGCGCACGCTGCCCGATCCGCCGAGGATCGCCATGCTCACCACGTTCGACGTGGACGAGTACGTCAGCGAGGCCTTGCGCTTGGGCGCCAGCGGCTTCCTGCTGAAGGACACCGAGCCGGAGCAGCTGGTGAGGGCGGTGCGCGATCTCGCACGAGGTGGCGCGGTGCTCGATCCCGGTGTGGCGGCACGGGTTCTCGCGGCGGTGGCCGACGGCGAACGCGCCGCGGAGCCCGCGCGAAGACTGCTCGCCATGCTGTCCGAACGGGAGCGCGAGGTGCTCGTGCTGATCGGCCAGGGCATGTCCAACGCCGAGATCGGTGGCACGCTGCACCTGTCCGAGGCCACGGTGAAGGGCTACGTGTCCTCGGTGCTCGGCAAGATCGGCGCGGTCAACCGCGTGCAGGCCGCTCTGGTGGCCTTCCGCGGCGGGTTGATCGCCTGACCAACGCGAACCGGTCGGGAGCCTCGAAGCCGAGGCTCCCGACCTAGTTCACGATCTCCTGCAACGGCGGCTCGACCTCGACCCGGTTGCGGCCGTGCCGCTTCGCCCGGTACAGCGCCATGTCCGCCGCCGCGAACAGCTGGTCCAGCTTGGCCGGTCCCGCAGCGACACCGATGCTGACGGTCGGCCGCTTCGCCGTGCCCAGGACCATCGACCAGTCGTGCCCGTCGACGGCAGCCCGGATGCGCTCGGCCACGGTCGGGCCGACCTCCGCGTCGGAGTTGCCGTTGTCGCCCAGCAGCACCACGAACTCGTCACCGGCCCAGCGCGCCACGAGGTCGTCCGTGCGGCACTCGCGGCGCAGCAGTTGGGCTATCTCGCGCAGCGCCGCGTCACCGGCGGCGTGACCCGCGTCGTCGTTCACACCCTTGAACCAGTCCACGTCGACCAGCACCAGCCACGGCACCCGGCCGCGCGACGCGGTTCCCTCCAGCAGCCGGGCCGCCGCCATCTCCAGTCCGAGCCGGTTCGCCAGGCCCGTCAACGGATCCCGCGCCGCGGCTTCCTGCGCCGCCGCCGCGAGTTGCTGCGCGCGCAACGCGGCCTGCCGGTGCTCCAACGCCTGCCCGAGGCCCTCCTGGAGGGTTTCCGACGCCGTCTGGCCCGCGGCCACGCTGCACCGCAGCGCGGCGGCCTCGCCGACGGGGTCGTCCATCTCGGAGCAGATGTTCGCCAGGTCCAAGGAGAACCGCAGCATCAGCGACGTGTCGTTGATGGACTGCGCGGACGCGACGGACCGGCTGGCGAGCGTGCGGGCCTCCACCAGTTCACCGCGTTCGCGGTGGACGGTGGACAGCACCCAGTTGCCGACGGCCATGCCCCAGTGGTCGGTGATGGCGGACGCGAGTTCGAGGGTCTTGCGGCCCGCCTTCTCGGCGGCGTCCAGCTCGCCGATGCCCGCGAGCGCCCGGCCGTACGCGCCGAGCAGGCCGCGCCGGACGTGGTCGTCCACGGTGTCGAGCGCCAGTCCCTCGGCCAGGTGGCCCCTGGCCTCCTCGAAGATCGCGGGCGCGGCGGCGGGTGGACCGGAGGCCGCGCGGAAGTTCAGCGTGCCGCCCAGCCGTTGCAGGCAGTGCGCCAGCGTGTCCGGGCCGTTGGCCCGTCTGGCGACCTCGACGGCCCTGCGCACCATGTCCAACGCGGCGTGCCGGTGCCCGATGCCCTCGAGCAGGTAGCCCAACGTGCCCATGGTCTGCGCCGCGGCGGGGCTGTCGGTGGTCTCGGAATCGACGTCCAGCCACCCTTCGGCGGCCAGTTCCAGCGCCAGGGGGATGCGGCCCAGCCGCCACGCCATCACGGCCCTGTGCACCAGAACGGCTGAGCGGACCCAGCGGTCCGCGCTCGGAGGGGCCTTGGTGACCACCTCGTCGAACACGGCGTTCGCCTCGGGTAAGCGCCCAGCGTTCAACAGCACCCGGACCCTCAGGTCCATGTGCGTCACGTGTCCCGCTGTCAGCGGATCGCGCTGCTCCACTCGTGCTCGACACTCCATTCCGACTCGCCGAGCGGGAACACGAGGTCCCACCCCTGCCGGCACGGCCCCAACAGGCTACCGGGAGGAGCGCTCCCTGTACCGCTCGTGGTGCATGACGTCTTCGACAGGTATGCGGTTCCGCCATCCCGCGCGTTCCAGATCGGGTTGATCGGGCAACCCTGCCACGGGTCCGACGCAAAGCCACGCGACCGGCCGAATTCTTGCCGGAATGTGCAGCAACCGACGCAGGACGTCCTCCCGGTAGAAGCTCACCCAGCCCACGCCGAGGCCTTCCGCGGTCGCCGCGAGCCACAGGTTCTGGATGGCGAGGCAAACGGAGTAGAGGCCGGCGTCCGCGATGGCGTGCCTGCCCAGCACGGCGGGGGAACCCCGGTCCGGGTCGTACGTGACGACGATCCCGAGGCTCGACTCCAGGATCCCCTCGACCTTGATGCGGCCGAACAGCTCGGCGCGCTCGGCGTCCAGCTGGGCGGTGAACAGGCTGCGCTCGGCGTGCACGTGGTCGCGGAACGCCCGCCGGGTGGTCTCGTCGCGCACCAGGACGAAGTCCCACGGCTGCGACAGCCCGACGCTCGGGGCCGCGTGCGCCGCCGTCAGCACGCGTCGCAACGCGTCCGGCGCGATCGGGGCGCCGGTGAACTCGCGCCGGGTGTCCCTCCGCCGGTGGATGACGTCGTATAGACCGGATAGTTCGGTGGTGCTCATTGGCACGATCGTGCCCGGAGCGCGGAACGACCACCAGCGTGGGGGTGGCCGCTCCGCGCGCGGCTACTTCCCCTGGGAGGGGTAGGGGAGCAGCGCCATCTCGCGGGCGTTCTTGATCGCCGTGGCGACCTGCCGCTGCTCCTGCGGCGTCAACCCGGTGACCCGCCGCGAGCGGATCTTGCCGCGGTCGGAGACGAACTTGCGCAGCAGTGTCGGGTCCTTCCAGTCGACCTCGGTGATCCCCTCGCGCTTGAGGATGTTCACGCGTCGCTTCGGGATCCCGCGCCGTTCGGGCTTGGCCACGGCGGTCACCAGCTCGACTTGCTGACGCCGGGCAGTTCGCCGCGGTGCGCCATCTCGCGTAGACGGACGCGGGACAGCCCGAACGCCCGGAAGTACGCGCGCGGCCGTCCGTCCACGACGTCCCGGTTGCGCAGGCGGGTGGGGCTGGCGTCGCGCGGCAGGCGTTGCAACCCGGCCGCGGCGGCGGCGCGCTGTTCGTCGGTGGACGAAGGGGAACGCAGTTGTTCCTTGAGCAGAGCGCGTTTCTCGGCGTACTGCGCGACGACGATCCGGCGCTGCTGGTCCCTGGCGATCTTGGACTTCTTGGCCATCAGCGCTCCTCCTTGAAGTCGACGTGCTCGCGGATCACCGGGTCGAACTTGCGCAGCACCAGCCGGTCCGGGTCGTTGCGCCGGTTCTTGCGGGTGACGTACGTGTAGCCGGTGCCCGCGGTGGACCGCATCTTGATGATCGGCCGGACGTCCGTGCTCCTGGCCATCAGACCTTCACCCCCGTGGCGCGCAGCTTCGCGACGACGGTCTCGACGCCGTGGCGGTCCACGGTCTTGATCCCCTTGACCGACAGGGTCAGCACCACGTGCCGCCCCTCGGACGGCAGCCAGTAGCGGCGGCGCTGCGTGTTGGGCAGCCAGCGCCGCGAGGTGCGCCGGTTGGAGTGCGAGACCTGCTTGCCGAAGCCGGGTTTGCGGCCCGTCAGCTGGCAGTGGCGTGACGACACACGACCTCCTTTGAAATGACATCCATTTCCATCTACAGTAACCCACATGAAAACCGTTGTCGTCATGGTGGCCGGAGTCGCGGAGCACCCGGTGGCCGAGGAGGTCTGGCGCGCGATCGAGGGGTCGGTCCTCGTGCGCCACGACCTGAGCCGCATCGCCGAGGGCGTCGTCGACCGCTGGGTCGACGGCCGCGTGACGCGCGTCGACCTGGCGCACGGCTGCGTGTCGTGCACCCTGCGCGAGGACCTGATCCCGTTGCTGCGGTCGCTGGCGGGCCGGACGGTGGTGCTGCACCTCGACCCGGCCCTGGAGCCGGAGGCCGTGTGCATCGCCCTGCCCGCCGACGCGGTGCACGTGGCCTCGGTGATCGCCGTCCTCGACCGGGAGACCTGGCTCGCCGACGCCACGGGCGAGATGAGCCTGGCCGAACGCGGCCTCGGCGCGTCGGGCGACGACGAGCGCACGGTCGCCCAGGTCGTGGTGGGGCACGCGGAGTTCGCCGACGCGCTGGTGCTGATGGGCGAGCCGGGGGACGTCCGGACCGAGGCCGTGCTGGACCGCGTGGCACCGGGCGTTCCTCGCCAAGAGCTGTCCTCTTTGGACGTTCCGGCGCTGCTGGCCGCGCCGGAGAACCGGCCGTACGACGCGTTCGGCCCGCTGCTGCGCGGGCTCCCGCTCGAACCGGACGGGCCCGTGGCGACCGTCCACTTCACCGACCGCCGACCGTTCCACCCGGAACGCCTGCACGAGGCGCTGGACGTCCTGCTCGAAGGCGTGGTCCGCACACGCGGCCGGGTCTGGGTCGCGACCCAGCCGGACATGGCGCTGTGGGTCGAGTCGGCGGGCGGCGGCCTGCGCATCGGCGACGCGGGCAACTGGCTGGCGGCCGTGGACGACTGGTCCGACGTGGACGCCGAACGCCAGGTCATGGCCGAACTCTCCTGGGACCCGTACTACGGCGACCGGGCCCAGGAACTCGTCGTCATCGTGCACGAGGCGTCGACGGCGGAGATCGAGGCGACGCTGCGGGCGGCGCTCGTCACGGACGAAGAACTGGCGGAGGGCGACTTCACCGCCGACCCGTTCGCCCACAACTCGAAGGAGGAAGCATCGTGAAACCCGGCATCCACCCCGACTACCACCCCGTCGTCTTCCGGGACAGCTCCACGGGCAAGCAGTTCCTGACCCGCTCGACGGCCACCTCGGACAAGACGGTCGAGTGGGAGGACGGGAACACCTACCCGTTGCTGACCGTCGACATCACCTCCGACTCGCACCCGTTCTGGACGGGCACGCAGCGCCTGATCGACACGGCGGGCCGGATCGAGAAGTTCAACCAGCGCTACGGAAAGCGGCAGAAGTAATGGCGGTCCCGAAGAGGAAGACGTCCCGCTCCAACACCCGGCACCGGCGCGCGCAGTGGAAGGCGACCGCGCCGGACCTGGTGGAGGTGCGGACCCTGGACGGCAAGGTGCTCCGGGTGCCGCGGCGGTTGGTGGCGGCCTACAAGCGGGGGCTGTTGGGCTAGCCGGTCGACGCCGGAGCCCTGGAACACCCCGCCACGGCTCCGGCGCGCACTACCCGCGTGGACCCGCCTGGACCTGCGTCTCGCCGTCCGGCGACTCCCGCCACTGCTCGAACGGCCGGTCCAGCCGCCACTCGACGCCGTCGTGGTCGAGGACCCGCTGCCCGCACGTGTCCAGGTTGGACAGCGACTCGAACAGCTCCACGCTCCACGAGAACAGCCGCCTGCACAGCAGCCGGATCGTCAGGCCGTGCGACACGATCAGCACCGTCCGCGGGTGGCGGGGGTCCTTGCGCATGTGGAGTTCGAGTTCGCCGAGGAACGCCGCCAAGCGGTCGTCGACGTCCGCGCCGGACTCGCCGTTGGGCAGTCGGAAGAAGAAGTGGCCGAACGCGTGCCGCTGGTGCTTGAGGACCTCCTGCTGCACCGGGTCCTGGAGGTTGCCCCAGTCCTGCTCGCGCAGGCGCGGTTCGGCGATCACCCGGTCGACGACGTCGCCGAGCTCCAGTCCGGCCAACGTCTTGCGCGTCCGCAGGTACGGGCTGACGTACACCGCGACGGGCCCTTCGCCGATGAGCCCGCGGATCGACGGTCCGGCCGAGCGGGCCTGCTGCTCCCCCAGCGCCGTGAGGGGGAGGGAGTGGTCGGGGACCCGGCAGTACGCCGACTCGTCGACGTTGCCGAGGCTCTGGCCGTGTCGCAGCAGGATGATCCGCACCCCACCATCTTGCGGGAGAGACTGATCAGGGCAACCGGTGGACGCTGTTACAGTCCAAGCGGAAAAGCGACAGGGAGTGTCACATGATCAAGTACGTCGCGCTCTACAAGAAGCCCGCCGACGTGGCGGACTTCGGCGAGAAGTACTTCTCCTCGCACCTGCCGATCGTGGCGAAAACCCCTGGCCTGCTGCGTGCCGAGGTGGCGAAGGTCGATCGCGTGCTGGTGCCCGGCTTCCTCGGCGACACCGACCTGCACGTGCTCGCGGAGATGTACTTCGAGTCCGCCGAGGTGATGCGGGCGGCGTTCCAGACGCCCGAGTGGCACGCCGCCGGGGCGAACCTGTCGGAGATCGGCGGCCTGGAGCTGGTGGCCATGTTCACCGCCGAGGTGGTCGCCGAATGATCGCGGTGGTGATCGGTGGCGGCACGATGGGCGCGGGCATCGCGCACCTCCTCCTCGCGGGCGGCCACGACGTGACGCTCGCCGAAGCGGGCGCGGACCGGGCCGAGGCCGCCCACGGCGCCGTGCTGCGCTCGCTGACCAAGGCGGCCGAACGCGGGAAGCTGGCGGCCACGCCGGACGAGCTGCTGGCCCGGCTGACCGTCGTGCCGGACCTGGCCGCGGCGCCGTCGGACGCGGAGCTGGTGGTCGAGGCCGTGCCCGAGAACGCCGACCTCAAGCGCCGGGTCCTCACTCAGGCCGCAAGCGTTTGTCCACAGGCCGTGCTGGCGTCCAACACCTCCTCGCTCTCGATCTCCGCGCTGGCCGAGGGGCTGCCGGGCGACCGCCTGGTCGGGATGCACTTCTTCAACCCCGTCCCGGTCCAGGAGCTGGTCGAACTCGTCCACCACGCGGGCGTCGACCCGGACGTGGTGGCACGGGTCCGCGCGTGGGCCGAGGCGCTGGGCAAGACCGTCATCGAGGTCCGCGACTCGCCCGGCTTCGCGACCTCGCGGCTCGGCGTGGCGGTCGGCATGGAGGCCATCCGGATGCTGGAGGAGGGCGTGGCCAGCGCCGACGACATCGACACCGGCATGCGCCTGGGCTACGGCTGGCCCATGGGTCCGCTGAAGCTGACCGACCTCGTCGGCCTGGACGTGCGGCTGGCCATCGCCGAGCACCTGGCCGCCGAACTCGGACCGCGGTTCGCGCCGCCCGCCCTCCTGCGTGACAAGGTCGACAGGGGTGAGCTGGGGCGGAAGACCGGTCAGGGCTTCTTCACCTGGTAAGCAGGACCACGTGGAAATTCGGGAGTACACCGAGGACGACCGGGACACCGTCGTGCGGATGCGCAAGCTGGCGTTCGCGAGCACGGGGGAGCCGCCGGAGAAGCTGCTCACGCCCGGCACGTTCGGCGTGCTCGCCCACGAGGGCGGCCACGCGCTCGGGTCGCTGCTGATCAACGACTTCGCCCAGCACTTCGGCGGCCGCCCGGTGCCGATGGGCGGCATCGGCGGGGTCGTGGTGGACCCGCACGCGCGCGGCAGGGGCGTGGCGTCGGCGCTGGTCGACACGGCCCTGCGCCGGATGCGGGAGCAGGGGCAGGCGCTCTCGGTGCTGTACCCGACCGTGCCAGCCCTCTACCGGGGCCGCGGCTGGGAACGCGCGGGCGTGCTGGAGCGGATGACGTTCCCGATGGACCGGCTGCTCATGTCGCCGAAGGCGACGCACCGGCTGGCCACCCGCCGCGCCACGAAGGCGGACCTGCCGGACATTCACGCCGCCTACCTCGCACTGGCGGCCACCGTGGACGGCCTGCTCGACCGCCACGAGCCGACCTTCCAGCCCGAGAAGCTGCTCGACCTGGACGTCGCCACCGTCGTCCACGACGCCGACGGCGTCCTGCGCGGCTACCTCACCGCCGACCGGCTGAAGGAGGGCCTCAAGGTCCACGACCTCGTCGGCGCGGATCTGGACGCCCAGCTCACCCTGCTCGCCGAGCTGACGTCGTGGGCCGGGGTGCTGGACAAGGTCGACCTGCGGGTCCTCGACCCGGCGTTCACCGGCCTGCTCACGTCGCAGGCCGTCCGCTTCGACATGTCCACCAACCAGTGGCTGCTGCGCGTGGTCGACCTGCCCGCCGCCGTGGCCGCGCGCGGCTGGCCGAACGCGGCGGGCCTCAAGGGCGGCGCGGTGGACCTCGACGTGGTGGACGAGCACGCGCCGTGGCACGCGGGCAGGCACCGGCTCGTCGTGGACGACGGCGAGGTGTGGCTCGAACCGGGCGGCAGCGGGACCGTGACGCTCCAGGCCAGGGCACTGGGACCGTGGTTCACCGGCGTGCAGAGCACCCACGCGCTGCGCCGCGCGGGCCTGCTGACCGGCGACGCGCCCCTGCTCGACCAGCTCGTGGCCGCTCCGGGAACCCCGCGCCTCGCCGACTTCTTCTAGCGCACCTACCCTGGCCCCTCGTGCTCCTCATCGTGCTGGAACTGGTCGGCATCGCCGTGTTCGCGGCGTCCGGCGCACTCGCCGCGGTCCGCGCCCGCCTGGACGTGTTCGGCGTGATCGTGATCGCCCTGACGACCGCGCTCGGCGGCGGTGTCATCCGGGACCTGCTGCTCGGCGTGCACCCGCCGAGCAGCCTCACGAAGTGGCCGTACCTGCTGGTCCCGGCCGTGACGGGCCTGCTGGTGTTCTGGTTCCACCCGCACGTCGCGAAGCTCCGCAGGGCCGTCCAACTCCTCGACGCCATCGGCCTAGGCCTGTTCGTCACCGGCGGCACGTCGACCGCACTGGCCCTGGGCGCTCCGGCGTACACGGCGTGCCTGATCGGCATGACCACGGGCATCGGCGGTGGAGCCCTGCGCGACATCCTGCTGCGCGAGATCCCGCTCGTCCTGCGCAAGGAGATCTACGCCGTCGCGGCCCTCCTGGGCGGCGTCGTGGTCGCGGGCGGCAGCCTCCTGAACCTCCCCGACGCCCCCATGGCACTGGTCGGATCGGCCCTCGTGGTGACCGTCCGCCTCCTCGCCCTCTGGCGGAAGTGGAACGCTCCCGTGGCTGTGTTGGATGGCCGCTCCTCCGGAGACGGCGGCGAGGCCGCCTGAAAGTCGGCAGTTCGGCCCCGATTTTTCCGCGGCGGGAGACTTCGTCACCCGCCGCGGAAAAATGGTGACCGACCTACCGCCGCGGCCTCGCGGACTTGACGCCTAGTTCACACGGTTTGTTGGGCTCCCTCTCAGGCGTCTCTCAGGACGAAGGGCAACACTTACCCCCATGCGCATCCTTGTTGTCGACGACGACCGGGCCGTGCGTGAGTCGCTACGCCGCTCACTGCAATTCAACGGCTACCAGGTGGAAACTGCCGGCGACGGCCAGCAAGCGCTCGAGTCGGTGACGACGGCGCGCCCGGACGCGATGGTCCTGGACGTGATGATGCCGAGGCTCGACGGGCTCGAGGTGTGCCGCAGGCTGCGGAGCACCGGCGACGACCTGCCGATCCTCGTGCTGACGGCCCGCGACGCCGTGTCGGACCGGGTGTCCGGCCTGGACGCGGGAGCCGACGACTACCTGCCCAAGCCGTTCGCGCTGGAGGAGCTGCTGGCCCGCCTGCGTGCGCTGCTGCGCCGGGCGAGCACCGAGCAGGACGAGGCCGAACGCGCTCGCGCCACGCTGAAGTTCGCCGACCTCGAACTCGACCCCGGCACCCGCGACGTGCGTCGTGGTGAGCGGGCGATCAGCCTCACCCGCACCGAGTTCGCGCTGCTGGAGCTGTTCCTCGCGCACCCGAAGCAGGTGCTGACCCGAGGTCGCATCCTGGAGGACGTGTGGGGCTACGACTTCCCGACCTCCGGAAACGCCCTCGAGGTCTACGTCGGCTACCTGCGGCGCAAGACCGAGCTGGAGGGCGAGCCCAGGTTGCTGCACACGGTGCGTGGCGTCGGCTACGTGCTGCGGGAGACCCCTCCGTGATCCTCACGCCCAGCCCGTCGGACGACGTGCTGGCGACCGGCAGGTTCCAGCGCGTGTCCCTGCGCGTCCGCGTCACCCTGCTGGCGGCGTTCTGCGTCGCCGGCGTCGTGGCGATGGTGTCGCTGGGCGCGTACATGACGGTCAGCCGCAACCTCTACACGCAGCTCGACGAGACCTTGCGCCAACGCGTCACCGACGCCATCGCCACCCCGTCCATCCGGGGCGGCGAGGACCTCCAGACGTTCCCCGGCGCGTTCCTGGTGGCGGGCGACATCCGCATCGGCCTGCTCGACGAGTCCGGCCAGATCTTCTACGCCAAGGGCACGACCCCACCCCCGACGAACGGCAACGACCTCAAGGTCGCCAAGGGCGAGCTGGCGGAGAACATCTGGACCGACGACCGCACCGGTTTCCGGGTGATCTCCAAGCAGTACAGCCCCAACGGCCAGGCCATGGTCATCGCCCAATCCATGAAGCCACTACGAGCAACCTTGGGCAAGCTCAACGTCGTCCTGTTCGTCATCAGCGGCCTCGGCGTCCTCATCGCCGCAGCAGCGGGCACAGCCGTGGCCAGAACAGGCCTACGACCAGTGCAACGCCTCTCGGAAGCCACCGAACGAGTGGCCATGACCGGCGACCTCCGCCCGATACCCGTCACAGGCGACGACGAACTCGCCAGACTCACCCAACGCTTCAACGCCATGCTGGGCGCGGTAGCCGAATCCCAAGAACGCCAAAGACGCCTGGTAGCCGACGCGGGCCACGAACTCCGCACCCCACTCACGTCCATGCGCACCAACCTGGAACTGCTGCTCGCCTCCGAACGCCCAGACGCCCCGACCCTGTCCGATGTGGACAAGGCCGAGATCAACGACGACGTACGGGCCCAGCTCGACGAGCTGACCACCCTGATCGGCGACCTCGTCGAACTGGCAAGGGAAGACGCACCACAGGTCGTACAGGAACCGGTCGACCTGGTCGAGGTAGTAGAGCGGGCCTTGGACCGAGCACGACGACGTGCGGTGACCCACGTGACCTTCGACGTCCACTTGCAACCATGGTCCCTGCTGGGCGACTCGAACTCACTAGAACGAGCAGTCCTCAACCTCCTCGACAACGCCGTCAAGTTCAGCCCCGACGACGGAGTCGTCCGCCTGGAGCTGAAGCAAATCGGCGACGGCAGCGCGGTAGTAGAGGTAGCCGACTCCGGCCCAGGCATCGAAGACGCGGACATGCCCCACGTGTTCGAGCGATTCTACCGGTCGTCGGAGGCCAGGACCCTACCGGGTTCCGGTTTGGGCTTGGCGATCGTCAAGCAGGCGGCCGAACGTCATGGCGGCATGGCTTACGCGGGCCGCGCACCGGAAGGCGGCGCACTCTTCGCCATCAGACTGCCAGGAAGGCCCTGAGGCGGTTCGACACCGAACCGCCTCAGGGTGTCAGCTCTTCACGAAGTACCGAGGAACAGCCCCGGCCAACAACCGCCGAGTAGTCTCCAACCCCCACGAATCCAACTGGTCCAACCCATCGGACGACCCACGAAGCCCACCAAACCGGGCAACGTGCTCCGCCCACTCCTCCCGCCGCTCCACCTCAGGCCGGGCCACGATGCAATCCGGGTCGTTCACCCAGAACCGCCCGTGCTGAAATGCCCGCGACACCCCGTTGAGCACAGCCCCACGCTGCGACGGCTGCGAAAGATCCCCGTTCCCAGGCAGGAACTCCGGCGCGATGTCCGCGCTCACCCGCATCGAGTCGAACAACCCGATGCTCGGCAACTGCGGCGCCCCACACCCCAACAGGTACGAGTCCCCGATCTCGGACCGGATCAACTCCACACCCGTCCGATAAGCCTCAACAGGCGTCACATCGGCATACCGCCGCCCAGGCAACGCAGCGGCATAAATGAAGTCGATCTTGTGAAAGTCGATCCCCCACGAGCCGAACGTCGAGAACACCCGCCGCAGGTACTCGACAGCCCCAGGATGCGTGGTGTCCAACGCGAACAGGTCCTGCCCCCAGTTGTGACCCGCGCTGACAGGTGCCCCGCCTTCACTCCGCACCAACCACTCGGGATGCTCAGCGAAGGTCCGCGACCGCCCTCCCACCAGGAACGGCGCGGTCCAGATCCCCGCCCGCCGCCCATGATCCGCGATCCGCCGGAACAACCCCGGCACGTCCGCGAACCGCCCGGACGGCACCAACCAGTCCCCGATCTCCTCCTGGTACCCGTCATCCACCTGCACGACGTCGATCGGCAGATCCAGCTCGTCCATCTTCGCCAGGTTCAGATCGACGTCAGCCTCGGTGACCTTCGTGAAGTACTGGTACCAGGAACACCACGTGGTAGGCGCAACCCGAGGCGCGGCGAGCCCCAACTCCCGAACCACCGAATCCGCCCACCGCGCAAAGGCTCCTTGAACCCCACCGGGCCCATCATCGATCCGCACCACGACATCACCATCGGCCGACACCACCACCCGATCATCCACAAAGGACGCCAAAATGGTGGGAACCACAGCAGTGGGCGAAGAAGCCGCGATCACCGCGATGGGCCCACCCTCACCGGGATCGACCGCCAACAACCCCTCACCGCAGTAAACCCCAGCCGCGGGATCCGACTCGGCCCGATAACACACGATCCGGTGATGCGGCTCCACCCACCGATGGGGCAGTTCCCCCACCCGGTACCCCGTCGACGGCGACCACGACTGCCACCCCTGCTCGTGGATCCGAACGGAATCCGGGTCGACGGAAATCTCGGCAACCGTGCGCAACTCCCGCAACTCCCGCAACTCCCGCAAATCCCTAGCCCTTCGTCGATCCGAGGGTGAGCCCCCCGACGAACTGCTTCTGCAACGTGAAGAACACGACCAGCGTCGGCAACGCCACCAGCAGCGACCCGGCGGCCACGAGGTTGTTGTCGGTGAAGAACGTCCCCCGCAGGTTCTGCAGCGCCGACGTGATCGGCATCTTGTCCCCGGTCTGGATCAGCACCAGCGCCCACAGGAAGTCGTTGTAGATCCAGGTGAACTCCAGCGTCGCCAGTGCGGCCAGCGCCGGGCGGCACAGCGGCAGGATCACCTGCCAGTACTGCCGGAACACCGATGCCCCGTCCACCCGCGCCGCTTCCGTCAGCTCGTGCGGGATCGTCTTCATGTAGTTGCTCAGCACGAACGTGCAGAACCCGATCTGGAACGCCACGTGGATCATCACCACGCCGAGCTGGCTGTCGATCAGCGACCCGCTGTCGCTGATCCACTCCGGCACCTCGATCAGCCGGTACAGCCGCCACAGCGGCGTCACGATGACCTGCTGCGGCAGCAGGTTCCCCGCCGTGAACAGCATCAGCAGCCCGAGGTTGAACTTGAAGCTGAACCGCGACACCCCGAACGCCACCATCGAGCTGAGCAGCAGCGTCAGGATCACCGCGGGCAGCGTGATGACGAACGTGTTGATGTAGTAGTGCGGCAGGTCCCCGGTCGTCCACGCGTTGGCGAAGTTCTCGAACGTCAGGCTCTCCGGCAGCGAGAAGTACCCGTTGCGGGCCGTGTCCTCGTACGTCCGCAGCGACGCGTACACCGCCCACAGCAGCGGAGCCAACGTCATCAGGCACGTCAGCACCAGGAACACGTGCAGCACGACCCGACCGGGTCGCAACGGGGCTTTTCGGGCACTCACCGATGTCGTCACGCCCGGTTCTCCTTGCTGAACACCTGGTACAGGTACGTGATGATGAAGCCGAGGGAGATCAGCAGCAGGATCACCGCGAGCGCTGACCCCCAGCCGATCCGGCTCGACTCGCCGATGATGTTGTCGGTCACCAGCACCGACAGCAGCTCCAGCCCGTTGCGGCCCTTGTTGATGATGTACACGATGTCGAACGCGCGGAGCGCCTCGATCACGGTCACCACCAGCACCACGATGTTCACCGGCTTCAGCACCGGGAAGGTGACCCTGGTGAACGTCTGGAACGCGTTGGCGCCGTCGAGCGACGCCGCTTCCTTCAGCGCCGGGTCCACGGACTTCAGGCCCGCCAAGTACAGCAGCATGATGTACCCGGTGTGTCGCCACGCGGCGGCGACCAGCACGGCGTAGAGGTTGATGTCCGGGTCGCCGAGCCAGTTCGTCGGGTTGTTGTCGGCGGTGCCGAGCAGGTTGTTCAGCAGGCCCTGCTCCGGCTGGTAGATGAGCTGCCAGATGAAGCCGACCAGCGCGAGCGACAGCACCATCGGCAGGTACAGCGCGCTCTGGTAGATGCGGCCGAACTTGATCTGCCGGTCCAGCAGGACCGCGAGGAACAGGCCCGCCACCGTCGGGATGACCAGCAGGAACGCCAGCCAGATCAGGTTGTGCTGGAACGCGGGCCAGAACCGCGGGTACCGGGTGAAGATGTCGACGTAGTTCTGGAACCCGACCCACTTGATGTCCTCGAACCCGCCGATGCCGTCCCACGAGCTGAAGGACAGCGCCACCGACCCGAGCGACGGCAGCCACACCAGGACCACGTGGATCAGGGTCGGGATGCCCAGCATCAGGCCCAGCACCAGCTTGTCGGTCCCGCCCAGCGCGGTGGCCTTCTTGCGGCGGGACCGCACCCGAGGAGCAGGAGTCTCCTCGGGTGCGGCCTTCTCGCTCAACGCGGTCAACTCGTCACCCCGTGAAGATCGTCTTGGCCTGGTCGGCCATGCCCTTGAGCACGGAGTCGATGTCGTTCGGGTTCTGGATGAACGCGTTCAGGCCGTTGGTCGCCGCGTCGCTGGCGAACCGCGGGTCCGTGTCGCGGTCGAGGAACTGGGTGATGTGCTTGGCGTTCTTGATGACGTCGACGGCCTTCTTCTGGAGCGCCGTGTAGCCGGAGGTGTCGGCCTTGGTGCTGGTGGCGATCGACGACGGGTCGGACTTGAGGTACGCGAGCTGCGTCTCGGGCTTCGCCAGGTACTCCAGGAGCTTCTTCGCGCCCTCGGGGTTGGCGGGCTTCTTCGCCATCATGTAGCCGTCGATGGGCGCTTCCACCGTGTCCTGGCCGAACTCGGGGTTGATCTCCGGGAAGGCGAAGAAGTCGAGGTCGTCCTCCTGGCCCTTGAACTGCTGGGCCACGAACGTGCCGAGCAGGTACATGCCGGACTTGCCCTGCTGGACGCTCTGCGCGGCCTCCTGCCACTCGCGGCCGAGGCCGTTCTCCTGGTGGAAGGGCAGCAGGCGCTTCCACTGGTCGAACACGTCGCGCACCTTCTTGCCCTGCCAGTCCTCCTTGCCCGCCATCAGGTCGACGTGGAACTGGTAGCCGTTGGTGCGGAAGTTGAGCTGGTCGAACGTGCCCATGCCGGGCCAGCCCTGCTTCTGCGCGAACGCGATGGGCGCGAGGCCGTCGGCCTTCATCTTCGTGGAGAGGGCGACGAACTGGTCGATGGTCTTCGGGACCTCGTAGCCCTTCTGCGCCCACACGCTCTTGAGGTAGAAGACGCCCCACGGGTACTGGGTGAACGGGATCAGGTACTGCTTGCCGTCCTTGGCGGTCGCGGCTTCCTTCAGCGCGGGCGCGTAGTTGTCGCCGACGGTGGACCACACGTCGCTCAGGTCGCCGGTCAGGCCCTTCTCCGCGAAGAAGCGCATCCGGTAGCCCGCGAACCAGGCGAGCACGTCGTCCGGCTTGCCCTGGAGGTAGTTGTTGATCTGCTCCTGGTACTGCTCGTGCTGCTTGGTGTTGATCGAGATCTTCAGCGCGTCCGTGTCGAAGCCCTTGAGGGCGGCGGTGATCGCGTCCTTCGGCACCTGGTCGGACAGGTTGTTGCCGAACGTGACCGTGCCGTTCGACGAGGACCCGGAGCCCGAGCTGCCGCAGGCGGCGAGGCCGCCCGGCACCGCCGCGATCCCGGCGGTCAGGAGCAGGCCTCGGAGCACGGCCCTGCGGCCGAGGAGGGGATTCACGGACTGGGAACTGGGCGTGTACCGGACCATCGTTGCTCCTGAGGACACTCGACCAAACCAACCGAACACGGAGTCAAACAAAGTTGCGCATAATGTTGCGTCCAGCACACGAGGTGTCAAGCCCCGTTACGAAGCCGTTAACCAGGTACAACGTTGTAAAAACACCGCGCCTACCTGGTACAACGTTGTAAAAATGAGCCGGCTCACATGTTCTGGCCGCTGATCAGCTCCAACAGACCCAAACGGAGGATCTTGTTGGACTGTGTTGACGTTGTGGGTCCCTGTCAGCCACCCTTGCCACCATGACCACTTGGCCCACTGGAGTGCCCGGCCTGGCTTGGGGTGCCGACTACAACCCCGAGCAGTGGCCGGAGGAGGTGTGGGCCGAGGACGTCGAGCTGATGCGCCGGGCCGGGGTGAACCTGGTCAGCGTCGGCATCTTCTCGTGGGCGCTGCTGGAGACCTCCGAGGGCGAGTACGCCTTCGAGTGGCTCGACCGCGTGCTCGACCTGCTGCACGAGGGCGGGATCCGGGTCGACCTGGCCACGGCTACCGCCTCGCCGCCACCGTGGCTGACCACCGCGTACCCGGACGTGCTGCCCGTGCGCGCCGACGGCGTCCGCTTCACCCACGGCTCGCGCCAGGAGTACTGCCCCAGCTCACCGGTGTACCGCGCGAAGGCCGTGGCGCTCGCGACGAGGCTGGCCGAGCGCTACCGCGACCACCCCGCGCTGGCCGCGTGGCACGTCGGCAACGAGTACGGCTGCCACGTCGCCCGCTGCTACTGCGACCGCTGCGCCGAGGCGTTCCGCCGGTGGCTCCAGCGGAAGCACGGCGACCTGGACACCCTCAACGAGGCGTGGGCCACGGCGTTCTGGAGCCAGCACTACTCGGCGTGGGACCAGGTCCTGCCGCCGCGGGTCACGCCGACCTTCGGCAACCCCGGCCACCTGCTGGACTTCGACCGGTTCTGCTCGGACGCGCTGCTGGAGCTGTACGTGGCCGAGCGCGACGCGCTGCGCGGGATCACGCCGGACGTGCCGATCACCACGAACTTCATGGTGGGCTGGACGTTCGACGCGCTGGACTACTGGTCGTGGGCGCGCGAGGTCGACTTCGTCTCCAACGACCACTACACCCGCTCCGAGAGCGACGACCGGCACGTCGAGCTGGCCATGGCCGCCGACCTGACCCGCGGCCTCGCGGGCGGGAAGCCGTGGCTGCTGATGGAGCACTCCACGTCCGCGGTCAACTGGCAGCCGCGCAACATCGCCAAGCAGCCCGGTGAGCTGCGGCGGAACTCCTTCGCGCACACCGCCCGCGGCGCGGACGGCACGCTGTTCTTCCAGTGGCGGCAGTCGCGCGCGGGCGCCGAGCGCTTCCACTCGGCGATGGTCCCGCACGCGGGCACGGAGACGAAGGTCTACCGGGAGGTCTGCGAGGTCGGCGCGGAGTACGCCAGGGCCTCCGAGCTCGTCGGGTCCACTGTGGACGCTGCCGTGGCCGTCGTCTACGACTACCAGTCCCGTTGGCTCTCCGGCCAGCAGGCGCACCCGACCGCGGACTTCTCCTACCAGGACACCGTGTTCGCGCTGTACCGGCAGCTCTGGGACGCGGGCGTCACGGTCGACTTCCTCCCGCCCGATGGCGACTTCTCGCCGTACGAGCTCGTCGTCGTGCCCGCCCTCTACGCGGTGACCGACGCCGACGCCCAACGCCTGGCCGACTACGTCGACGGCGGCGGGCACGTGCTGGTCACCTACCTCTCCGGTGTCGCCGACGAGCGCGGCCACGTGCGGCTCGGCGGCTACCCCGGCGCGTTCCGCGACCTGCTCGGCGTGTGGACCGAGGAGTTCTTCCCGTTGCGGGAGAACGAGCACGTCACCCTCGACGACGGCGGCGTGGCGGGCGTGTGGACGGAATTGCTGCACCCGCGAGGTGCGGAAGTCGTCGCCTCCTACGCCGACGGGCCGCTGCCGGGCGTGCCCGCCGTGACCCGCAACCGGCACGGCGGCGGCACCGCGTGGTACCTGGCCTGCGGACTCGGCGGTGACGGTCTGCGACGGGTCGTCGACGCCGCGCTGGAGCACGCGGGCGTGCCGTCCGCACCGGGCGTGGAGATCGTTCGCCGCCGGGGTCGCCTCGACGGCGAGGCCGTATCGTGGCTGGTCGCGGTCAACCACTCGGCGGTGGCCGCCGAAGTGGCCGCGGCCGGCGTCGAACTCCTCACCGGCGCCCGTGTCGACGGACCGTGGGTGGTTCCGGCCGGGGCGGTCGCAGTGCTGAGGGAGATGGTGTGAAGTGCTGGCACGGCAACGACAAGCGGTGATCCTCGAGGAGATCCGCCGCACCGGGGCGGTCCGGGTGAGCGACCTCGTGGTGCGGCTCGGCGTGTCGGACATGACGGTCCGCCGCGACCTCGACGTGCTGGCGGCGCGCGGAGTCATCGAAAAGGTCTATGGCGGGGCCACCTCCATCGTCGGCCGCAGCACCGACGAGCCGGGGTTCGAGGCCAAGTCCGTGCGGCAGCTCCCGGAGAAGGAGGCCATCGCCCGGCAGGCCGCCGCGCTGGTCCGCCCCGGCACCGCCATCGGGCTGTCCGCGGGCACCACGACGTGGACGCTCGCGCGGTTCCTGGAGGACATCCCGGACCTGACCGTCGTGACGAACTCGATCCGGGTCGCCGACGTGCTCCAGCAGAGCGGCCGCACCGACCGCACGGTCGTGCTGACCGGTGGCGTGCGCACGCCGTCGGACGCGCTGGTCGGGCCGGTCGCCGTGCAGGCCCTGCGGTCGCTGCACCTGGACGTGGTGTTCCTCGGCGTGCACGGCATGGCCGAGCGGTCCGGCTTCACCACGCCCAACCTGAACGAGAGCGAGACCGACCGGGCCCTGGTGGACGCGGCGGGCCGCGTGGTGGTCGTCGCCGACCACACCAAGTGGGGCACGGTCGGCATCTCCACCATCGCCGACCTCGACGAGGCGGATGTGCTGGTCACCGACGAGGGCATGGCGGACGACGTCAAGGCCATTCTCGTCGAGCAGGTCGGGGAACTCGTGCTCTCGCACGTGCCCGGAAGGGGAGAGGAACTCGCGTGAAGGAAGCGTTGCGGCGGACCGCGGCGAAACTCGCGGATGGTCGGGAGATCATCTACTTCGACGACACCCCGGACGCTCCACCCCGCACGGCGGTGGACACCAGGGACCTGCCGGAGTCGCAGCCGCAGTCGGAGGTCCGCCGCGACCCGCTGACCGGCGAGTGGGTGCCGATGGCCGCGCACCGCCAGACCCGCACGTACAAGCCACCGGCCGACCTCTGCCCGCTGTGCCCGACCTCGCCGGGCAAGCCGACCGAGATCCCCGAGTCCAGCTACGACGTCGTGGTGTTCGAGAACCGCTTCCCGTCGTTCGCCGAGGACGTCCCGGACGTTCCGTCCACTGTGGACGGCATGCCGATGGTCGCCCGCGCGCCCGGCCGTGGCCGCTGCGAGGTCGTCGGCTTCACCTCCGACCACAACACGTCGTTCGGGCAGCTCACCCAGCACCGGGTGCGGACCGTCGTCGACGTGTGGGCCGACCGCACCGAGGCGCTCGGCGCGATCCCCGGCGTGGCGCAGGTCTTCCCGTTCGAGAACCGCGGCGAAGAGATCGGCGTGACGCTGCACCACCCGCACGGACAGATCTACGGGTACCCGTTCGTGACGCCCAAGACCGAGCGGATGCTGTCGGTCGCGGGCGAGTACTTCGCCGAGCACGGCACCCACGTGCTGGGTGACGTGCTGGCCGCCGAACGCGCCGCGGGCACCCGGATCATCGCCGAGGGCGAGCACTGGACGGCGTTCGTGCCCGCCGCGGCCCGCTGGCCCGTCGAGGTGCACGTGGTGCCGCACCGCCAGGTGCCGGACCTGCCCGCGCTGACCGACGCCGAACGCGACGACTTCGCGCACCTCTACCTGCGGGTGCTGCACATGCTGGACGCGCTGTACGACCGGCAGCTGCCCTACATCGCCGCGTGGCACCAGGCGCCCGTGCGCACGGGCCGCGACCTGGCGTGGCTGCACCTGGAGGTGTTCTCCGTGCTGCGCACGAAGGACAAGCTGAAGTACCTCGCGGGGTCCGAGTCCGGCATGGGCGTGTGGATCAACGACGTGACGCCGGAGCAAATGGCGGAACGGCTGCGGGGCTGAGTTTTGGCCGCCTGAATTACTCACACGCGATGCCCAGGTGCGTTTAAGGGTTCTCTCAGGCGGGCACCGCACAGTATGGGCATGACCGAGAACAACCACGGTGCCGCCGAGGACCAGCCTCAGCACGAGGCGCCGCAGACGCCGCAGCAGACCCCTCCTGCCGTGCCGAGCGAGCAGCCCAGCCCGTGGGCAGCCCACGCTCCTGCCTCCCCTCAGCAGGAGCAGTGGCAGCCGACTCCCGGTCCCGCCCACCCCGGTTTCCAGCAGCAGGGTGCTGGACAGCCGGACCCCGGCCAGCCAGGCGCTTTGCAGGGGGCGTCTGGCCAGCCGGGGACTTCTACCTCCCAGTTCGGCACGCCGCCACCCGGTCTGGGCGTTCCGCCGCAGACCGGCCCGTTCTACGCCCAGCCGGGCGTGTCGTACCCGGTGCAGCAGCAGGCTCCGCGCAAGCCCGGTCGGGGCCGGGTCGTGGCGGGGGTGGCCGCGGCGGTGCTCGCCGTCGGCGCGCTGTCCGGCGGCATCGGCGGCTACATCGGCTACCAGGCCGCGGTGGACGCCCGGCCGGTGACCAACGCCCTCAACGCGCCGAAGCCCGTCCAGCAGAGCAGCAACGCCCCAGCGGGGTCCATCGAGAGCGTCGCCGAGAAGGTGCTGCCCTCCGTGGTGAAGTTGCAGCTCTCCGGCGGTGAGGGCTCCGGCATCGTGATCAGCTCGGACGGCTCGATCCTCACCAACAACCACGTGGTCGAGGGCGCCGCCGCGGGCGGTCAGATCCAGATCGTGTTCCAGGACGGCAAGACCACGACCGCCACCATCGTCGGCCGCGACCCGTCGTCCGACCTCGCGGTGGTGAAGGCGGCGAACGTGAGCGGCCTGCCCACGGCGGAGCTGGGCAGTTCGGGCGACCTCAAGGTCGGCCAGCAGGTCGTGGCGATCGGGTCGCCGTTCGACCTCCAGGGCACCGTGACGTCCGGCATCGTCAGCTCGATGAACCGCCCGGTCCGCGCCGGTGGCGAGTCGGGCAGCCAGGCCTCGGTGCTGGACGCCATCCAGACCGACGCGGCGATCAACCCCGGCAACTCCGGCGGCCCGCTGGTGAACATGCAGGGCCAGGTCATCGGCATCAACTCCGCGATCTACAGCCCGAACTCCACCCAGCAGACGCAGGGCGGCTCGGTCGGCATCGGCTTCGCCATCCCGATCGACCAGGCCCGGCGCACGGCCAAGGAGATCACCGACAGCGGCAAGGCCACGCAGACCGTGCTCGGCGTCTCGGTGAAGGACGGCGACAACGGCGGCGCGCTGGTCAGCGACGTCACCGCCGGGGGAGCGGCCGAGAAGGCGGGCATCAAGTCCGGTGACGTGATCACCAAGTTCGACGACCGCAACATCGACACCTCCGACGCGCTGGTCGCCGCGGTCCGCTCCAAGGCCCCCAACGACAAGGTGAAGCTCACCATCGGCACCGACAAGACCGTCGAGGTCACCCTCGGCAGCCAGGTCGTCGAACCGAAGTAACCGCAGACCCCCGGCGTGATTGCCCCTCGCGCCGGGAACGGGTTCCCGGCGCGGGAGCAGGGAACGCAGGGAGAGCGAAGCTACCCCGGCGACAGGAACCCGAACACCTCGGCCGCGTCCGACAGGCCCCCTCACCTGTCAGGGCGCGGCCGGGTGTTCTCGCGTCTGGCCAGCCCGACGATCGCGACGACGACCCACACGACGGTCAACGCGACCAGCAGGCCGAGCAGGTACGGGCGGTCGTGCAGGCCCGGCGTGAGCGGCCCGGAGAACGAGCGCCACAGGTACGGGATCGACAGCACCACGAGGATCGCGCTCACCACCAGGCCCGCGCCGACCGGAGCGCGCCACGGCTTCGGCAGCACACGGGCGATGACCACGCCGCCGACGCCGACGACCGGCGCGATCAGCGCGTCGTGCACGACCGGCCCGCCGACGAGCCAGCCGCCCAGCGACAGCGGGCTGTCGAGCACCACCGGCAGCAGTTCCACCGCGCCCCAGCCGAGCAGCACGAGCCCCACGGCCCCGATCACCCACCTCATCACCGCACCTCCAGCCGGGAGACCCACTTCGTCTGGAGCACACCAGGCCTGCTGGGCGCGATGAGCCTGCACGGGTAGCCGTGGTCCAACGTCAGCTCCTCGCCGTTCATCCGCAGCGCCAGCAACGTCAGCGGGTCCGCGGTGTGCGTGCCGGGCAGGGTCGTCGACCGGTACAGCCCGCCCTGCTCCGACGACTCGACCTGGACCTCGCTGCCCGCGGGCAGACCGGCCCGTTCCAGCAGGTCCTTGACCGGGACACCGGTCCACGTGACGGTCGCGCTCCAGCCCTCCACGCACGCGATCGGCAGCTCCGCCGTGGTCTGCGGCATCGCCCGCAGCTCGTCGAGGCTGAACCGGCGGTCGCCGACCGTGAGCCGCCACGACGAGTCCGCGGCGGTCACCCCGGCGGCCGCGGCCAGCCGGTTGATCGGCACGCCCGTCGCGGACCGCGAGGCGAACACCGAGACGTTCCGCAGCCACGGCACCGTGCCGCCGACCGTGGCCAGCACGGCGACGCCGACGGCCCCGCCGGTGGTGAGCAGGAAACCCCGTCGGCTCAACGCGCCGGTCGTGGGCTTCGGGTCCTCGGTCGTCTTGCGGGTCAACGCCTCCCGGATGACCGGGAGCTTCACGGCGATGTGCACCAGCAGCGAACCCGTGGCGATCCACGCGACCGCGTAGTGCGCCGTGGGGAAGAAGAACGCCCACGGGTAGTTCTGGGCGACGTTGAACACGCCGGTCAGCAGTTCGAAGAACGACGCGCCGATCAGCACGAAGATCGAACCGCGCTCCAGCGCGTGCGGGATCGACTTGACCAGCGGCTTCCCGAACAGCTTCGGGTACACGCTCCACAGCTTGGCCAGCAGCAGCGGGATCGCCGCGACCCCGGACGTCACGTGGATCCCCTGGGTGATCCGGTACAGGTTCACCGGCCGCGACGGCCAGGTGAACCACGCGGCGGGGTGCTGGATGCCGTGGCTGATCAGGCCCGTGGCGAAGCACAGGCCGAACGCGATCCCCAGCCACAGCCCGATCCGCGCCGACACGCGCGGCCCGTGCGTCGGGCTCGTGAAGTCGGTTTCCTCGGGTGGACGCACCTTCACGACTGCTCCAGTTCGGCGAACCAGCGGCCCGCGCGCTCGGTGAGCCAGCGGATCCGGAACCCGGCCGCGCGGGCGGCGACCGCCAGCGCCTCCGGGTCCAGCCAGGCCCAGTCGAACCACGTGCCCCAGGAGTCCTCGCCCCCGACGCGGGCGCGCTCCTGGCGCAGGCCGCAGCCGGGCGGGTCGACCTCCAGCAGCACGGTTCCCCTGCGGTGCAACAGCATCCGGGCCCGGCGCAGCAGCGCCGTCGGGTCGCCGCCGATGCCGATGTTGCCGTCGGCCAGCAGCACGTGCGACCAGCGGCCCTCGCCGGGCAGCGTGGTGAACAGGTCCCGGCGCAGCGCCGGGCCGCCGCGCGACTGCGTCAACGAGACCGCGACCTCGGAGTTGTCCACGCCCAGCGCGATGATCCCGCGTTCCACCAGCGCGGCGACGAGCCTGCCGGGCCCGCAGCCGAGGTCGATGGTCGGGCCCGCGCACGCGTCCACGAGCACGCGGTCGGCGTCGTCGGCGTCGTCGTGCCACCTCGTGATCGGCATGTCGATCCGCCTCCCGCCACCCAGGTCCAGCCAGCACCGGGACCCGCGCAGCCCCACGTCGAACGCCGTCACCGCAACGCCCCGACGAGCAGCGCCTCGGCGAAGCGGCTGTCCGGCAGCAGGGCCGCGACCTCGCGCGCGGTCGCCATGTCGTCCACATCGGACAGTTCGGGGAGCAGGCCGATCCGCAGCCCGGCCTGCTTCAGCGCGACGGCCGTCAGCGCGCCGGTGTCGGCGCGGGACATGGGGACCGTCCGCAGCGGGCCCGCGCGGTAGCCGTCGCGCAGGCCGAGCGCCCACCAGCCGCCGTCGGTCGCCATGCCCAGTGCGGCGTCGACGTGCCGCAGCTTGTCGACGCACTCGTCCAGCAGTTCGGGGGTGACCTGCGGGGTGTCCATGCCGATCTGGAACACCGGCAGGCCCGCGTTCACGTGCGCCGCGTCGGCGTGGGCGTTGACCAGCCTGGCCGCGAAGTCGTCGCCGCGCTGCGGCACCAGGATCACCCGCCGCAGCAGGGACCGGATCTCCCGCGAGCGCTTGGCCCGCGTCAGGTCACCGGTGAGCGCGACGAGCGGCACCACACCGGGCGTGGCGAGCACGGCGTCGAGCGTGTCCAGCAGCGACGCGGCGGCGATGTCGGCCGCCTGCTCCGGCGGCACGGCCGGGCTGAGCCGGGTCTTCGCCTGGCCGGGGACGGGGGCCTTGGCCACCACCAGGACCGTGGCGCGGGCGGTCACCGGAGCACCCCCGCCATGTCGCGGACCGCGCGCATCGTGCCGCGCACCGAGCCGGAGACCTTCGACTTCGTGCCCGCCGCGCGCGGCCCGTACGTGACGTCGCGCTCCTCGATTCGCCACTTCGCCTCACCCGCGCGCAGCAGCAGTTCGAGCGGGTAGCCGAACGCGCGGTCGCGGATGCCGAGGTCCAGCAGGTCCTGTCTGCGGAACACCCGCATCGGCGCGATGTCGCGCACCGGCAACCCCTTGGCGCGCAACAGGGTCGCCAGCACGGCGTTGCCCGCTCTCGCGTGCCACGGCCACGCGCCCGCCGCGGTCGGCACGCGACGGCCCACCGCCATGTGCGCCCCGGCGCGCACCAGCGCGACCAGGTCGGGGAGTTGTCCGGGGTCGAGCGAGCCGTCCGCGTCGAGCACGCAGACGATCTCCGACCGGGCCTGTTCCACACCGGTGTGCGCGGCGGCGCCGTAACCCTTGCGCTGCTCGTGCACCACCCGTGCGCCGAGGGCGGCGGCCACCTCGGGGGAGCCGTCGCGGGAGCCGTTGTCGACCACCAGCGCGCGGAAGCCCGGAGGCAGCGCGCGCAGCACGCCGGGCAGAGCCGCGGCTTCGT
Source organism: Umezawaea sp. NPDC059074 (assembly GCF_042738955.1). Taxonomy (NCBI): domain Bacteria; kingdom Bacillati; phylum Actinomycetota; class Actinomycetes; order Pseudonocardiales; family Pseudonocardiaceae; genus Umezawaea; species Umezawaea sp. NPDC059074. The sequence continues at coordinate 59,976 of NZ_JBHYHC010000009.1, read as the reverse complement.
CCAAGCAGGGGAGCACCACATCGATCTCGTCCACAACGGACAGAGTGGGCCTGATCGGGGGTCGGGAAAACCCTTTTGCTGCTTACCGAATCCTGACGTGTGACGAGTTCTTACGGGTGTCTGACGGATCCCGGTTTGAGCCGGTGACCTGCGCGGATCTCCTCTACGGTCTAGCCCGTGTCACGTGTCCGATGGGCGGTCCTGGGGGCCTCGGTACTGGTGGTCCTCGCGGTTGTCGTCGGGGCGCTGCTCGGCGGCTCCCGCACGTTCGCGGGCTTCCCGCCGCTGTTCGCCTACTGGCTGCCGCACGTCGGCATCGGCACCCCGTTCGCCGTGCTGGTCGCCGTGCTCGTCGTCGCCAGGGGCCCCGAACTGGCCGAGCGGCTGCCGTGGCGGAGGGCTCTGGGCGTCGGCTACCTGGCCGCGGTGGCGTGGACGGTCTCGCTCGCGCTGGTCGACGGCTGGGACCGCGGGTTTGCGGGCAGGCTGACCACGTCCGACGAGTACCTGCACGAGGTGCCGGGCGTGACCGACATCGGCGCGATGCTGCGCGGCTTCTCCGCGCGGATCCTCGACTACCAGCCGGACTCGTGGACCACCCACGTGTCCGGGCACCCGCCGGGCGCGCTGCTCGCGTTCGTCGGGCTCGACCGGATCGGGCTGTCCGGCGGCGCGTGGGCCGCGCTGCTGTGCGTGCTGGTCGGCGGCCTGACGGCGGTCGCGGTGCCGGTGGCGCTGCGGGCGTGGGGCAACGACGAGGCCGCGGCCCGCGCCGTGCTGCCGTTCGCCGCGCTGTTCCCCGGCGCGGTGTGGATCGGCGTGTCGGCCGACGGCCTGTTCGCCGGGGTCACGGCCTGCGGCATCGCGCTGCTGGCGCTGGGCAGGCCGCTGCTCGCGGGCCTGCTGCTCGGACTGGGCATCTTCCTCTCCTACGGCCTGGTGCTGATCGGCGTGATCGCGCTGGTCGTGGCGTGGCGGCAGTGGCGCGCGCTGGCGCTGGCCGCGGTGGCGGCGCTGGCCGTCGTGGGGGTGTTCGCGCTCGCCGGGTTCTGGTGGCTCGACGGCTACCACCTCGTGGTCGAGCGGTACTACCAGGGCATCGCGTCCTCGCGCGTCTACTACTACTGGGTGTGGGCCAACCTCGCGGCCGCGCTGCTGGCCGCGGGCCTCGCGCCGATCGCCGGGCTCGCCTCCGCGCGCCGGTCGCCCGCGCTGTGGCTCGCGGGCGCGGGCGTCGCCGCGATCCTGTTCGCCGACCTGTCGGGCCTGAGCAAAGCGGAAGTGGAGCGGATATGGCTACCGTTCACCGTGTGGCTGACCGCCGCGACCTCGTTCCTGCCCGCCGCCACGCGCAAACCGTGGCTGGCGGTCCAGGCGGGCACCGCGCTGGTGGTCAACCACCTCCTGCTGACGAACTGGTGAGGGCGATGACGAACGAAGGTGTGGCCGTCGGACGCGTGCTCGTCGTGGACGACGACATGACCGTCCGCGACGTGGTGCGCCGCTACCTGGAGCTGGGCGGCCACCAGGTCCAGCTCGCGGGCGACGGCGAGACGGCGCTCCGGCTGTTCGCCGAGAACCCGCCCGACCTGGTCGTGCTCGACCTGATGCTGCCCGGCATCGACGGCCTGGAGGTGTGCAGGCGGCTCCGGCAGCGCAGCGCCGTGCCGGTCGTCATGCTCACCGCGCTGGGCGAGGAGGAGGACCGGATCGCGGGCCTCCAGCTCGGCGCGGACGACTACGTGACCAAGCCGTTCAGCCCGCGCGAACTCGCCCTGCGCGTCACGTCCGTGCTGCGGCGGGCCCGCGCCGTGCAGGCACCGCCGCCCGTCCGGACCCTGGTCGACGGCGGTCTCGGCGTGGACCTCGGCGCGCGCACGGCGCGGTTGAACGGCGTCGAGCTGTCGTTGACCACCAGGGAGTTCGACCTGCTGACGTTCCTCATGTCCAATCCCGGCAGGGCCTTCGGTCGAGCGGAACTGCTGGAACGCGTGTGGGGCTGGGAGTTCGGCGACCAGTCCACCGTGACCGTCCACGTGCGACGGTTGCGCGAGAAGATCGAGACCGACTCCGCGCGCCCGACGCGCATCGCCACCGTGTGGGGCGTCGGCTACCGCTACGACCCGACTCCGGCAGGCCGCTGATGCTCGTCGAGATCTCGCACATCGCCCCGTTCGCGATCCTCTTCTCCCTGCCGCTGGCCCTGCTCGGCGCGTGGCTGCTGACGCGCAAGCTCGTCCACGGCTCCCTCACCACGGCCCTGTCCGTGCTGGCGATCGTGCCGGTCCTCGCCACCATCGGCGGTGTCTTGGCGGTCAGCCAGTTCATGTTCACCCCGATCATCACGACCACACTGCTGATCTGCACGCTCGTGGCGTTGGTGACGGTTCCGACCGCGATCATGCTGGGCCGCAACATCGCCCGCCGCAGCGTCTGGGAACACGAGGCCAGAGCCCGCGAACGCGCCGCCGAAGCCTCCCGCCGCGAGCTGGTCGCCTGGATCAGCCACGACCTCCGCACCCCGCTGGCGGGCATCCGCGCCATGGCCGAGGCACTGGCCGACGGCGTGGTCGCCCAACCACGTGAGGTCTCGGACTACGCGGGCCGCATCAGCACCGAGGCGGACAAGCTCTCCGCCATGGTCGACGACCTGTTCGAACTGTCCCGCATCACCGCCGGCGCCCTCAGGTTGACTCTGTCCGACGTTCCCTTGGCCGACATCGTCAGCGAGGTGGTCGCGGCCGAAGGCCCGATCGCCCAACGCAAGGGCGTCCACCTCACCGCCAGCGCCGCAACGTGGCCAGTGGTCCTCGGCAGCGATCCGGAATTGGCACGCGTGGTCCGCAACCTCCTGTCCAACGCCATCCGCCACACCCCACCGGACGGCACGGTAGCCATCCACGTGGACGTCGACGGCCAGGAAGCCCGCCTCCAGGTGGACGACGCCTGCGGCGGCATCCCGGAACCAGACCTGCACCGCGTGTTCGAGGTGGCGTTCCGCGGCACCCCAAGCCGCCAACCAGTAGGCGGCGGCCTGGGCCTGGCGATCGCCCGAGGCCTCGTGGAGGCCCACAAGGGCACCATCGACGCCCAGAACCACGGCCCCGGCTGCCGCTTCGAAGTCCGCCTGCCCTTGGCGGCGGCTATGGCGGGGTGAGTTCCTCCGGGAGCGGGAAGGCGTAGAAGCGGAGGGCTACCTCGCGGGTGCCGGGGGCGCCGCGGCTGTGCAGGAGGCAGTAGCGCATTGCCAGGTCGTGGTACTCGGCGTCTAGAGCTGCCAGTTCCGCCTCTGTCAGGTGGGCTCCGGCGCGTTCGCCCTTGCCCCACGGGCCGAAGTCGTCGCGGTTCTGGGCTGCCCACGTGAGCAGGCGGATCTCGTGGGCGAACTTCGCGTCCAGGAACGCGGCGATCGTGGGGCGGTCGGTGTCCGGCACGTCGGCCAACGTCGGCAGGCGGAGGTCTTGTCTTGCCGGGTGCCAGTGGCCGTCGCGGGATTGGCGGACGTAGCCGGAGCGGGCCAGTTCGTGGAGGTCGGGGGTCACGTCGTCGCGGTTCAGCGCGGTGGCGAGGGCGTTGGCGGTGGTGGGGGCCAGTGCGCCGAGCGTGGTCAGCAGGTGGCGGGTGTCGGGGTTCGTGTGGAGCGCCACGTCGTGGGCCGACAGGGTGCGGCGGGGCATGCCGTCGGCGAGGATCAGCCTGGCGCGCAGGACCAGCAGGACGGCCGCGGGGAGTTCGACCAGCAGTGCCAGTGCGACGCTGGTCCAGCGGTCCGGGTCGGACCAGTCGAGGACCACGTCGAACCAGGCGTCGCAGCACAGCAGCGCGGCCGTGGCGGAGAGCAGCGGGACCGCCGCGCGGCTGCGGCGCAGGCCGAGCCACGTGGCCGTGCCGAAGCAGCCGATCAGGGCCACGTCGAACCCCACCCACGCCAGGCGCCACTGGGTGGTGCCGTAGTCGTCGGGCAGGGTGTTCGCCAGGTACACCGTCCACGGCACCAGCACCACCGCGGCGGCGGCGATGAACACGAGCAGCGCGCGTCTGATCACCTTCGCACCGTAGGGCGAAGCGCGCGGCGGGGCATCAGGGTTCGTCCCCGGTCAGCGCAAGGGGTCGGTGGCGAACGCCTTCACGCCGGTAGCGAAGCTGGTGAGCGCGGTGAAGCCGAGGAGGCGGGTGGCTTCGGCGGGGTCGGCGACGACGTGGCGGACGTCGGCCGAGCGGGCCCCGCCGACGACGCGCGGTGTCGGGCCGTCGCAGGCCAGGGCCAGTTCGACGGCCAGGTCGCCGACGGTGCGGGGTTCGCCGGAGCAGATGTTCAGCGGCGTGAGGGTGTCCGTCTCGGCGTGCAGGGCGAGGACGTTGGCCCGTGCCACGTCGGTGACGTGGACGAAGTCGCGGCGCTGACGACCGTCTTCGAGGACCGTGGGGGCCTGGCCGTTCTCCAGCGAGGAGCGGAACAGCGAGGCGACGCCCGCGTACGGGGTGTCGCGCGGCATCCGCGGGCCGTAGACGTTGTGGTAGCGCAACGCCCACACGGAGCCGCCGGTCTGGCGGGCCCACGCGGCGGCGTAGTGCTCCTGCGCCAGCTTGCTGGCGGCGTAGGTGCTGCGCGGGTCGAGCGGCGCGGTCTCGGGCACGAGCAGCGGCTCCAGGGCGGCGCCGCAGTAGGGGCACGGCGGTTCGTAGTCGCCGTTGTCGATCGACTCCTGCTTGCGCGGGGCGGCGCGGACGACGTCGTGCGTCGGACAGCGGTACCGGCCCTCGCCGTAGACGACCATCGACGACGCGAGCACGAGCTTGCGGACACCCGCCTCGTGCATGGCGGCCAGCAGGACGGCGGTGCCGTAGTCGTTGTTGAACGCGTAGAGCGGCGCGTCCGACGGGTCGAGGCCGTGGCCGACGACGGCCGCCTGGTGGCACACCGCGTCCACGCCGCGCAGCAGCCCCGCCACGACGGTCGGATCGCTCACGTCGCCGACGACGACCTCGTACCGCTCGGCCCACGGCGGCACCGGACCGCTGTGGGCCTGCGGCAGCAGGGCGTCGAGCAGCACCGGCTCGTCACCCCCGGCGGCCAACGCGTCGGCGACGTGGGACCCGATGAAACCGGCTCCGCCGGTGAGGAGAACTCGCACGTGGTCGACGTTAGGGGCCAGCGGTCCGCGACACCCGCCCCGAGAGCGACACGTCATGGAACCGTCAGATCCGTCCATTGGCTACGGTTGTCCGCATGGAACGCAGCGCGCAGCGCCTCGGCCGCGCCCTCGTCGTGATCGTGGACGACCGGGTGGCGCACGGTGAGCACGACAACAGCACGGGACCACTGGTCACCGAACTGCTCGAAGAGGCAGGTTTCATCGTCGACGCGACAGTCGCGGTCGAGGGCGAGGTGGTCGACATCCGCGCCGCGCTCAACACCGCGGTCATCGGTGGCGTCGACCTCGTGGTCACGGTCGGGGGGACGGGCGTCTCCCCGCGTGACGTCACCCCCGACGCCACGCAGGGCGTGCTCGACCGCCCGATCCCCGGCATCGCCGAGGCCCTGCGCGGCTCCGGCCTCGCCGCGGGCGCCGTGGACGCGGGCATCTCCCGCGGCCTCGTCGGCGTGTCCGGCAGCACCCTGGTCGTGAACCTCGCCGGTTCGCGCGCCGCGGTCCGCGACGGCATGGCCACCCTCTCGACCCTCGTGCCCTACGTGATCGAACAGCTCTCGGGCCTCGACGAGGCATGACCGACCAGCAGGAGGACGACGCCGTCGCCGCGGAAGCGGCGCGGCGACGTCGCCTCGCCGAGGTGTTCGGCGAGGTCCTCCCGGACACGACCTCGGACGAGCGGGACCCCGACCAGGGCGACGCCGACCGCGAGTCGTGGTACCGCGAGAACCGGCCGCCGCACCACGGCGGTTAACCCCTTTCCGCGCCGCCGCAGGCTTTCGTGCTCGTTACCAGCCTGCGCGGCGCGGGTCAATGGCCCGTGCTCGACCATGGTTCGGCCAGTGAGGGGGATCGTTCGGGGAACTCCGATTCCCAAGACTGGTGGAGGTCCGAACACCTCTCCCAGCCTGGAGTTCTCCATGATCGAGTCCCACCGCCGGTCCCGTTCCGCCCGCCGCCGCGGCCTGTCGATCGCCACGGCGGTCGTGGTGAGCGGAGCCGTCATGGCGGCGGCGGTCCTGCCGTCCTCGGCGGCCCCCGCGGCGCAGCGCGACGTCGTGCAGCAGAGCCTGACCGCGCTGGTGCGCACCGACGGCTTCCCCGCCGCGCTGGCCTCCGTTCGGGGTCGGGACGGGCGGGTCCGCGACTACACCGCGGGCGTCGGCGACCTGGCGACGAAGTCGCCGGTGCCGGTCAACGGCCAGGTCCGCATCGCCAGCAACACCAAGACGTTCGTCGCCACCGTGGTCCTGCAACTCGTGGCGGAGGGGAAGGTCCGGCTCGACGAGCCGGTCGAGACCTACCTGCCGAACGTCGTGCGGGGCGAGGGGATCGACGGGCGGGTCATCACCGTGCGGCAGCTGCTCCAGCACACCAGCGGGTTGGCCGACTACGACGAGATCGTGGCCGACGGCTACGACAAGGTCCAGCACCGCTACTTCGAGCCGCGCGAGATCGCCGACATCGGCCTCGCGAAGCCCGCCCAGTTCGCCCCTGGCACCGGGTGGGCGTACAGCAACACGAACTACGTCCTCGCGGGCCTGGTCGTGCAGAAGGTGACCGGTCGCCCGATCGGCGAGGAGATCACCCGCCGCGTGATCGACCGCGTCGGCCTGCGCCACACGTACTGGCCGGGCCAGGGCGACCAGTCCATCCGCGAACCCCACCCGCACGGCTACTTCGCCGCGGGCCCCGGCCAACCGCTCGCCGACGTCACCGAGATGGACCCGTCCCTCGGTTGGGCCGCGGGCCAGCTGATCTCCACGCCCCGCGACCTCAACACCTTCTTCCTCGCCTTGGTGGACGGCCGCCTGCTCGCCCCGGCGCAGCTCGACGAGATGCGCACGATGGTCGCGGCCCCCGGCTCCAGCGTGCGCGGCGACGAGAAGTACGGCCTCGGCCTGGCCACCTTCACGTTGAGCTGCGGCGGAGTCGCGTGGACCCACGGCGGCGACGCCCCCGGCTACGAGACCCGCAACGCCGTGACCCCGGACGGCCGCGCCGCCACCATCGCCGTCACCGCCCTGCCCACCACGGTGGACGCCGCGAGGCACGTCGAGGAAGCCGTCGACGCCGCCCTGTGCAAGTAACCCGAACCCCGGAGCCCCGGTCGCGCAGCCGCGTGGCCGGGGCTCTGGTGTGAGCGGCCGGGAACGGAAAGGGAGAAGGCGGGGAATGGTGGAGGGAAAGCGCTGAGATGCGACAGCGCTGTTGCCACTGGTCGGGGTGAGACGAGGAAACAGGCACTGGGAAGTGGGCAGAGAAAGGACAGGGGAGTGCCGAAGGGAAAGCGTCAAGGCACGGGCTTGACGGCGCTGGAGTCGCCGGTCCGAGAGGAGCCGCTGAGAAAGGGCCGACCGGGAGATGGCGCGGCGACGAGGAAGGCGGGTGTGGGCGCGGTGGGAAGGACGCGGAGGCTGCGGTGATGTGGGGGTGGTGAAGGGGGAGTGGGCGCGGCGATGGGAGTGGTGTGCGGGGGAAGAGGAGCTGCGGGAGTAGCGGGGAAGGTTGTTGTGCGGGCTGGATTGGTGGCGGCTGGGCCGTCGCCGGTCCGAGGGTGGACCGGCGACGGGTGGGTCAGCGCTGGCGCTGTTGGGCCGCGAGCAGGTCGCGGATCTCCTTCAGGAGTTCGGTGTCGGTCGGTTCCGACGGGCCGGCTTCCTTGCCGCGCTCGCGGCGCTCCTTGATCTTGTTCATCGGCAGCACGAGGATGAAGTAGACGACCGCCGCGACGATCGCGAAGTTGATGATCGCGGTGATGATCGCGCCGAAGTCGATCAGGGTCTTCTCGTTCGACTCGATCAGCTTGTACGCGAAGCCGTCGACGTTGCCGCCGCCGATGGCCGCGATGATCGGGTTGATGAAGTTGGACGTGAACGCCGTGACGATGGCGGTGAAGGCGGCGCCGATGACCACGGCCACGGCCAGGTCGATGACGTTGCCGCGCATCAGGAAGTCCTTGAAGCCCTTGAGCACAGCCAGCTCCTCAAATGATGGGGGGACGAGCAGGGGTTAGCGGAGGGTAACCGCAAGTGGCTGTTCCAGTGACACCGCCGCTATTCGTGTCGCATTCTTCCTGCTCAACCCGAGCACCACGAGTCGGTCGGGTTTCGCGTCCCTCACGGCCAGCACCGTCGCCCCGTCCGCCAGCACTTCGGCGTCCGCGCCGACCACGTCGACGCGGCTGCCCGGTCTCAGCAGTTCGGCCACTCCGGCGTCCGCCAAGCGCACGGCGACCGACGTCCTGTCCGGGTCGGCGGTGGTCAACCGGACGTCGGTGATGGGCTCACCTGACCTGGCGGCGCCGGTCAGCGCTTGGCCGACCGCGGTGTCGAGGGACTCCAGCACCCCGGTCGGTCTCTCCGTCAACGGCGTGAGCCGGAGGTCGGCCGACGTCAGCGCGACGCCGGGCGGGAGGTCGCGCGCGGCGACGACCGCGACGGCCGGAGCCGGGGCGGGCCACAGCGCGCAGGCGACGGCCAGCAGGGCGAAGAGGCAGGCCAGGGCCTTGCGCGGCCGGGGTGGGAGGTGGAGGGGCACAACTCGACGTTAGGGCTCGGGAGGTGGCCCGGAAAGCGCAAACCCCCGAGCTGTGGACAACTCGGGGGCCTGTGGACAACTCAGGTTCTAGGAGGCGGCCTTCGCGGGCGTGCTGGCCGGAGTGCTGGTCGACGACTTGGAGTCGCCGCTCTTGCTGTCGCCGCTCGCGGCGGGAGCGGCGGCGGGCGTGGCCGGAGCCGTCGCGCTGCTGCTGGACCGGCTGTCCGTGCGGTAGAAGCCGCTGCCCTTGAACACGACGCCCACGTTGCCGAACAGCTTCCGCAGCCTGCCGTGGCACTGCGGGCACTCGGTGAGCGCGGAGTCGGTGAACGACTGCACCGCGTCGAAGCGGTGATCGCACTCGGTGCAGGCGTACTGGTAGGTCGGCACTTGCCCTCCACGAGCTGTTAGTTGGCACTCGGGCATGACGAGTGCCAATACTTCATCATGCGCCGGCAGGACCTGGCACGCAAACAAGTCGGGCCAAGGTCACACCCTGCTCAAGCCCGCGGGCGTGAACACCGCCGTCATCCGCACGTCGTGCGGCTCGACCGGCAGGTCCTCGACGAACTCGACCTCCCGGACCACGCCGACCAGCGGCGCGTCCGCGAGAGGAAGGGACCGGTCGTAGTGGCCGCCGCCCTTGCCGATCCGCGTCCCCCGCCGGTCCACGGCCAACGCCGGGACCAGCACCAACGCCGCCGAACCGATCGCCGACGGCCCCAGCCGCGCGCCGATGGGCTCGCGCAGACCGTGCGGACCCGGTCGCAGAGCGTGGTCACCCGTGTACTCAGCCCAATCGAGTGGCGCCGCGCCGACCACCACGGGCAGCAGCACCCGGTACCCCGCCCTGCGGAGGGTGTCCAGCAGCGCGACCGAACCCGGCTCCGACGCCGTCGCGAGGTAGGCGCACACGGTCCCACCAGCGGCGACGTCGAACTCGGCGACCACGTCGAGCACCCCGGCGGCCAGCGCTTCGGCGTCGTGCCCCCGCTCGGCCAACGGCACCGCTCTGCGCGCCGCCGTCAGGCGTTCGCGCTCGGCGTTCTTCCGTTCGAGTTGATCGGACGTCATGGGAGGTAACCCTAGGTGCGGCACTACGCTCGCCACCATGAGCTCGACTCGCGCCTTCCGCACCGCAATCGTGCCCGCAGCCGGTCTCGGGACCCGCTTCCTGCCGACGACGAAGGCGGTGCCCAAGGAGCTGCTGCCCGTCGTGGACACCCCCGGCATCGAGTACGTCGCCGCCGAGGCCGCCGAGGCGGGCGCCACGAAGCTGGTCATCGTGACGTCCCCCGGCAAGGACGCCGTCGCCGAGTACTTCCGCCCCCAGCCCGAGCTGGAGGCCACCCTCGAGAGCCGCGGCAAGCACGAGCTGGCCGCCAAGGTCCGCCGTGCCGAGCAGCTGTTCGAGACGGTCGAGACCGCGATCCAGGAGCAGGCGCTGGGTCTCGGCCACGCCGTCGGCTGCGCCGAGGGCAACCTGACCGGCGAGGACGAGGCCGTCGCCGTCCTGCTGCCCGACGACCTCGTGCTGCCCAACGGCGCTCTGACCGAGATGGCCGCGGTCCGCGAGCGCCACGGCGGCACGGTGCTCTGCGCGTTCGACATCCCGCGCGAGCAGATCTCCGCCTACGGCGTCTTCGACGTCCGCGACACCGACCAGGACGACGTGAAGCAGGTCGTCGGCATGGTCGAGAAGCCGAAGGCCGAGGACGCCCCCTCGACGTTCGCCGCGGCCGGTCGCTACTTGCTCGATCGGGCGATCTTCGACGCGTTGAAGCGCATCACGCCGGGCGCCGGCGGCGAGCTCCAGCTCACGGATGCCATTGCCCTGCTCATCTCCGAGGGCCACCCGGTCCACATCGTCGTCCACCGCGGCGAGCGACACGACTTGGGCAATCCGGGGGGATTCCTCCGAGCTGCGGTTGACTTCGCGCTGAAGCACCCCGACTACGGGCCCGAGCTCGGGGAGTGGTTGCGGGGTCGCCTCGACAACTCTTGAGCGGGGTTTCAACGATGAGGTCAGTGGATGAGCAGCTCGCGCGGGTGATCGCCGCCGCCGTGCGGCCCGCCCCGGTGCGGGTCGCGATCTCCGAGTCGCAGGGCTTGCTCTGCGCCGAGGAGGTCGTCGCGGAACGCGCGTTGCCCGGTTTCGACCAGGCCGCCGTCGACGGCTACGCGGTGCGCAGCGTGGACGTGCAGGGCGCGGGCGAGCAGCCGGTGCAGCTGCCGGTGGTCGGCGAGATCCCGGCGGGGTCGCGGCAGCCGAGACGGTTGCAGCCCGGCCAGGCGGTCCGGGTCGCGACCGGCGCGCCGCTGCCCACGCTGGCCGACGCCGTCGTCCCGCTCGGCTACACCGACGGCCACCAGGCCAAGGTGACCGTGCAGCGCCCGGTGCCGTCCGCCGCGTTCGTCCGCCGGACCGGCGAGGACGTGCAGACCGGCGACATCGCGGTCCGCCGCGGCGCGTCCATCGGCTCGGCCCAGGTCGGCCTGCTGGCCGCCGTGGGGCGCAACAAGGTGCTCGTCCACCCCCGGCCGCGGGTGTCGGTGGTGTCGGTCGGCGAGGAGCTGGTCGACGTCGACCGCACGCCCGGCCAGGGCCAGGTCTACGACGTGAACTCCTACGCGCTGGCCGCCGCCGCCCGTGACGCGGGCGCGGAGGTCAGCCGGGTCGGCATCCAGTCCGCCGACCCGCGACGGCTGCGCGAGGTCGTCGAAGGACGGCTGCTGCTGTCCGAGATCGTGGTGGTGGCGGGTGGCGTCGGCGGGGTCGTGGGCGACGAGGTGCGGGCCGCACTGGCCGACCTCGGCGACCTGGACGTCACCCGCGTCGCCATGCACCCCGGCTCCGCGCAGGGGTTCGGGCGGCTCGGGCCGGACGCCGTGCCCACGTTCCTGCTGCCCGCGAACCCGATGAGCGCGCTGGTCGTGTTCGAGGTGCTGGTCCGGCCGCTGATCCGCGCCGCGCTCGGCAAGCGCAACCCGTACCGCCGAGCGGTCGCCGCCCGGCTGCTGTCGCCGCTGACGTCCACCAAGGGCCGTCGCGGTTTCCTGCGCGGGCAGCTGCTGCGCGACGCCGAGAACGGCGAGTACCTGGTGCAGCCGCTCGGCACGTCCGGCTCGCACCTGCTCGCGTCACTGGCCGAGGCGAACTGCCTGATCATGCTGGACGAGGACGTCACGGACGTCGCCGTCGGCGAGGAAGTGCTGGTCAGCTTCCTCGCGCAGAGAGGATGAGCGCGTCGTTCCACCTGGAGTCCAGCAGGCACCCCGGCTGGCCGACGAGGCTCGGCCCGCTCCGGGTGCCCGCGGGCGTCGTCGCGCTGCGGCCGCCCAAGCTGTTCGACGGCAGCGCTTGGAGCCGCACCCGGCTGCGCGACCGGGCGTACCTGGAGAACTGGGAGCCCACGGCCCCCGACGGCTGGACCGAGCGCAACTCCGTGCTGTCGTGGCCGACCCAGTGGTCGTCGCTGCGGGCGCTGGCCCGGCGCGGTGAGGCCCTGCCGTTCGTGATCACCGTCGACGGTGAGCTCGCCGGGCAGATCACCGTCGGCAACATCGTCCGCGGCTCGCTGCGCTCGGCGTGGGTGGGCTACTGGGTCGCGGCCGACCGCGCGCGGGGCGGTGTCGCCACAGCGGCCCTTGCGCTCGTCGTCGACCACTGCTTCGGCGACGCCGGACTGCACCGCCTGGAAGCCACCGTGCGCCCCGAGAACGCCGCCAGCCTGCGGGTCCTCTCGAAGGCCGGGTTCCGCGAGGAGGGCCTCTTCCAGCGCTACCTCGACGTCGCCCACGCCTGGCGCGACCACTACTGCTACGCGATGACGAGCGAAGAGGCGTCCCCGGAAGGCCTAGTGCGCCGATTGGTCGCGCGGGGCAACGCCCAAATCCCCTGAGCACAGCGTCCAACTGCCGTAAAGGGCTCACCCGAAAGTGGGTGATAAAGCACACCTTCGTACGTACGGCACCCGGCGAGCCTCCGACACAGGTGTGACTGTTGTGACTAGCGTGGCGAACGCACGACGCGTTCCGCTTGCTGGCAGGGGGAGGTGACGGGGATGCCCAGTTCGTTGATCATCGTCGGGCTCGTAGTTGCCTGGCTGGTCGTCCTCGTCCCGATGGTCGCCCGCAAGCGCACGGAAGTTGCTCGCACCGCGGACTCGGACGCCCGGAACGTGCGAGCGGGGAGCACGCGCGGCAGCATGGAAGAGGAGCACCCCATGCCTGACGCCGACGACGAACTCATCGACGAGTTCGAGGCCGAATTCGACGACGACTACGACGAGTACCTCGACGACGACATCGTGCACCGCCCGTACCGACCGGGCCGGGGCGGCTTCGACGCCGAGACCGCCCGCATCGTGGCCCAGGCCCGCTACGCGTTCCGCCGCAGGGTCGTCGCGTTCATGCTGATCACCTCGCTGGTGACCGGCCTGCTCGCGGGCATCCTGTACCCGATGGTCTGGTGGGGGCACGCCGCCGTCGACCTCGCGCTCGTCGGCTACCTCGTCTACCTCCGCCGCCAGGTGCGGATCGAGGAGGACATCCGCGCCCGCCGCCAGTCCCGCCTCGCCCACGCCCGCCGCCGCTCCGCCCCGGCGCCGGCTCAAGCCCCGGCCCCGGCCCCGGCCTCTCGGCCGGAGCAGACGCGCGCGCCCGTCGTGGAAGAGGCCGAGCCGGAAGTCGAGGAGCCGCAGGAGTCCGGACTCGCCCCGCGGCCGGTGTTCCGGCACCGCACCCGTCCGGGCACGATCGTGGTCGAGGCCGACGACGAAGATCCGGTGTTCGTCGAGCTAGACGGCCCGCAGTACCAGCCGTACCGACGCGCCGCGGGCGAATAGGAGGGGGTGGCAAAACCACCCCCGCGCTACTGATATGCTTCTCTCGCACGACAACGAGGGGCTGTAGCGCAGTTGGTAGCGCGTCTCGTTCGCATCGAGAAGGTCCGGGGTTCGATTCCCCGCAGCTCCACGCAAGTCAAAGGCCCGGACACTCCATTGTGTCCGGGCCTTTGACGTTGAGCGGTGCCGAAGTCGATCGCTGGTGGCGGTCGCGCGGCTTCTCGGCGGGTGGTTGTGCGTTCGGGGTGGGCTTCGTCATTTCCGGTGTCGGCGGTTCGGGGAATCGCGCTTTCCGCGGAGATCGCGGTTCCGGGGGAAAGAGCCGTTGGTTCCGGGGGCTCGGGCGGGAATGCGGGGGAGTGGGACGTCCGTGCAGGTTGCACGGGTGTGGGGATTGTCGCGCCGGTAAACGTGGTGGTCGTGGTGGGTGGGACCGGTGTGCGGAGTGGTCGTGTCCGGTCTGATCAGGGGTGCGGCGTCCATTGAGGACCTGTCCGGTACCGGATTTGCCGTTACGACCCGCCGGTGAATTTCCTACCGACCGGCCACTGGCGCACCCCCGCCCGCATAGGGTGGGGGCTGTCGAGAGGGGTGGTGGAAGTCGTGGGGCTGGCCGAGTCCTTGCTCGCATGGCTGCACGGCTGGGCACTGCCGCTCTGCCCTGGCGACTGGGCGTGGACCGTGACGGCGTTGGGCGCTGCCGCGGGGCTGTTGCCGACGATCGCCGCGCTGCTCGCCATCACCGTTCGCCGGGTCGTGGGGAATTCCTACGGGCCGGTCGCGGGCGCGATCTTCGCGGCGCTCGGGGTCAGCAGCACGCTGGTGCTGCCGTGGCTGCTGTTCTCCGGAGCGGACGAGGCGCTGCGCCGCCGGACGCTCGCGGGCACGGAGTCGTTGGACGAGACGCCCTGCGGGGCGTTCACCCAGTTCGACTACCTGGTCGGCGCGCGGTCGATCGGCCGGATCGTCAGCGACCCCGGCGGCACGCAGGTCGTGTTCCTGGTCGCGGGGGGCATCACGGCGGTGCTCGCGCTGCTGTGCCTGCTGTTCGTGATGATGCAGGCCGGGTCCGCGTTCCGCCTCGGCCCGAACTGGCCGCGCCGGGTCTTCTGGCCCCCGTTCCTGGTGCTGTTGGTCGCCACGTCGTTGCTGCCCGTGACGCTGGTCGGCCACCTCCTCCTCGGATTCTTCCCGATTGCGCTGATTGGCTCATTCGTCGTGCGCATCTTCGGGTTGACTACGGCCATGCTGAACCGCCCCGGACGTGATCGCGGCAACGAGACACCGCAGGCCGCGGCCAACCGCGTGCCTCCGCCGCCCCACCAGGGCGGGCAGAACGGGCCGCAGAAGCCGCCGCCGTACCAGCCCGCCCAGATCCCGCCGTACCGCCCGGCGGGCTCACCACCGCCGTACCAGCCGCACCAGTCGCCCGCGCCGCTCTCGCAGCCCGTGCAGCAGCCGCCCGCGCAGAAGCCGCCGCCCCGCCAGTACCCGCCCACGCGGGTGGCCGAGGTGCCGCGCAAGGACCCCGCGCCCACGCGCGTCGAGCAGCCGCCCGCCCAGCAGCCCCCGCGCCCGACCAGGGTCGAGACGCCCCAGGGCCCGCCGCCGACGCGCGTCGACACGCCCCAGGGTCCACCCCCGAACCGCGTCGAGCCGCCCACGCGCGTGGAGCACCCGCAGTCCCAGCCCCAGCCGTTGTCGAAGCTCGCCGACACCCCCGGCCCACTGCCGTTCGGGCCCGGCGCGGCGGCAGCCGCTGCTGCCTCCGCCCCCATGGCCACCGGCGAGGACAAGGTGTGGAACCCGGCCAGCGGCCGCTTCCGCCGCGTGCGCCAGCTCGGCCGCGGCGGCTTCGGCACCGTGTGGCTGGCCGTCGACACCCAGCTCGACCGCACTGTGGCGGTCAAGCTGGCCCACGCCCCGGACTCGGACACCGAGCAGCGCATGCTGCGCGAGGCCCGCGCGCTGGCGGCGGTCCGCCACCCGAACTGCGTGCGCGTGTTCGACATCGTGCAGGACCCGGACGGCCTCGCCATCGTCATGGAGTACATCGACGGCGACCCGCTGTCCGACGTGGTGCTCAAGAGCGGCCTGCTCGCCGACACCCTCGCCGCCCGCCTGTGGGTCAACATGGCCGACGCCTTGGCCGCCGCCCACGACCGAGGCGTCCTGCACCGCGACGTGAAGCCGTCCAACGTCATCGTCGACACCGAGGGAACCGCCCACCTCATCGACTTCGGCATCGCCCGCTCCAAGGGCGACAGCACCCTCACCGCGGCCGGGATGATGGTCGGCACCCCCGACTTCCTGGCCCCGGAAACCGCGCGCGGCGACGCCGCCAGCCCCGCCTCCGACGCCTGGCAGCTCGCCGCGACGGTCAGCTACGCCCTCACCGGCCACCCGCCGCGCGGAACCAGGGACAACCCGATCTCCTCCCTCATGGCGGCCGCCCAGGGCGAGCCGAACGTGAAGCTGCCGGTCCGCAGCGTCCACCACCGCCTACTGGTGTCGGCACTCGACGCGGACCCGAAGCGCAGGCCGTCCCTGGCCGCGATCCGGGGCGAGCTGAGCGGCTGGCTGTCCAACGCCGGGGTCAGCAAGGAAGGCCCGGTCACCAGGATGATCTCCAAGCCCGACCCGCCCACTCGGCCGGTTCGCTGAGGATCGCCTGACCCCATCCCTGTTCGACGAGGCAGGGATGGGCGAGACAGGGGCAGGGCTGGGTTACCTCCAATCGGTGAGGGCTGAAGCCGCGGACGGCATGGCCGGGATTCCTGGCTCGCGGCGGCAGTCGGATGCCGCCACAGAGGGCTGTCGGCTGTCGCCGAGCAGCGGAGAACCGCTATCGGCTTAGCGACCCGCGACCGGACGGCCGCCATGGCGGAGCGGCGGACCGCTGGGTGGCGATTGCCGGTGCCCGCGGCGAAGCGAATGGCTGGTGGCCAATCGCTCTGCGGTGGACGGCAACCGGTCGACAGCAGGGCTGCTGGGGCACGGCGGCTGGCTGGGTAGCTGGTGGTAGTAGGGGAAATGGCGGTTGGCGGCTCCTGATGCGGCTGCGGCTGGGTGGGGACCGTCGCTGGGTGAGGTAAGTCCGCGACCGGGGCGGTGGCTGATGGCAACGGGGAGGGGCGGTTGGCAGCTCCTGACGGGGCTGTGGCTGGGTGGCGGGCAGGTGGGTCCGCGACCGGGCGGTGGCTGATGGCAATGGGGGAAGGGGCGGTTGGCGGCTCCTGACGCGACTGCTGCTGGTGGGGATCATCGCTCGGCAGGCGGGTCCGCGCCTTGGGGCGGCGGCTGGATGGCTGGTGGCAATGGGGGAAGGGCGGTCGCTGGCTTCTGATGAGGCTGTGGGTGGGGGCGTCGCTGGGCGGGTGGGTCCGCGACCGAGGCGGTGGCTGTGGCAGTGGGAAAGGGCAGTCGCTAGCTCCTGACGGCGCTGTGGCTGGGTGGGGGTCATCGCTGCGCAGGTGGTGCCCGCCTGGAGCGGTGCCTGGCTGGGGCGACAGGGAAGGGCGGTTGCTGGCTTCTGACGGGGCTGTGGGTGGGTGGGGGCCGCTGGGCGGGCGGGCCTGCGGCCGGGGTGGCTGGTGGCAGTAGAGGAAGGCGGTTGCTGGCCCCTGGCGCGGCTGAGGCCGGGTGGGGATCGTCGCTGGGCGGGCGGGTCTGGCCAGCCGGGGCGACTGGCTGGGTGGCTGGTGGCAGTAGGAGAAGGGCGGCCTGCGGCCCCTGATGCGGCTGCTGCTGGATGGGGATCGTCGGCGGGTCGGCGGCCGGGGGCGGCCAGTTGGTGGTTGGTGACGTGGAGAGGGCGGTTGGCGGCTCCTGACGCAGCGATCGGTTGCTGGGCGACGGCTGAAGGTTGGTTGGCCGCGGTGGAGCGGGCGGTTGGCTGGAGGACCTGCGGTGGGGCCTGTGGATGGCTGGCTGGCTGTGGACGTGAAGCGGCTGGTGGTCCGCGCGGTTCCGGAAGGTGACTACCTGCGATGTGCGCTGGCGGGAGCCGGAGGTGGGCGTGGCAGCGCGGGGTGAGTCGAGGTGGGTGGCCGTGAGGTGGGCGAACGCCGAGTGGGAGGGGTGGGGGTGAGGTGGGCGTAACGAACGTTTGATCCTTGCCGACCAAAGCGGTGATCGGGGAACCGTGCGGTGAACGGGGTGAGTGGTGTCGGGTGGGGAGAGGGTTGCCGAGGAGAGTTGGCATGCTGCTCGGTTGATTCCCACCTCGGGCATCAACGGGGCCGATGAGCAGGAGCGGCGGGCCACCTCGGCGCTTCTCGCGGTGATGTCGGCCGTGCGGGAGTTCGGGCGGGCGTTGACGCAGCCGCTTGGCGCGCCCGCGGCTGCTGTGCGGACGTTCATCGAGGTGCCGTTCGAGGTGGACGGGCGGAAGGTCATCCCGGACGGGCTGATCCGGGTGGTGCGCGGGCAGCGGACGTGGACCGCGCTGGTCGAGGTGAAGACCGGCACCAACGAGCTGCGGGCCGAGCAGCTCGAGAACTACCTGGACGTGGCCAAGGAGTTCGGCTTCGACGCGTTGATCACCATCTCCAACGAGATCCCGGCCATGCCGGGGCAGCACCCGACCGTCGTCGACCGGCGCAAGCTCCGCAAGGTCGCCCTGCACCACTGGTCGTGGACCGAGGTGCTCGGCGAGGCCGTGATGCAGAAGGAGCACCGGGGAGTGGCCGACCCCGACCAGGCGTGGATCCTGGGCGAGCTGATCCGCTACCTGGAGCACCCGCGGTCGGGCGCCATGGAGTTCGACGACATGGGGGCCTCCTGGGTCCCGCTGCGCGAGGCCGTCGCCGCGGGCACGGTGCGGCCCGCCGACAAGGCGGCGTCGGAGGTCGCCCTGCGGTTCGACGCGCTGCTCCGGTTCGCCTGCCTGCAACTGGGGCGGCGGTTGGGCACCGAGGTCACGCCCGCGTTGTCGCGCAAGGAACTGGCGGACCCGCAGGGCCGCGTCACGAAGCAGGTGGCTCAGCTGGTCGCCGAGGGGAAGCTGACGGGCGGCGTCCAGATCCCCGGCACCGTCGGCACGCTGCACGTCGTCGCCGATCTGCGGGCGGGCCGCGTCCTGTGCCACGTCGACCTCGACGCCCCTAAGGAGGGCCGCCCCACCACCCGGATCAACTGGCTGATCCGGCAGCTCAAGGACGCCCCCGGCTCGCTGCGGCTGGAGGCCTTCGCGCTGCACGGGCGCGGGGCGGGCGCCTCCGAGCTGCTCGCGTTCGTGCGCGACAACCCCGGTGTGCTGCTCGTCGACCCGCAGAAGGAGATCCGGGGCTTCCGGATCGAGCAGTCCGCGCCCATGGGCGCGAAGCGCGGCACCGGGCGGAACTCCTTCATCGACTCCGTGCTGGGGTCCGTGACGGGGTTCTACGAGGAGGTCGTGCAGACGCTGAAGCCCTGGGCGGCCACGCCACCGCGCATCCGCCCCGAAGAGGACTTCGCGCCACCGGAGGACGTGCCCGTCGCGCTCGTCTCGACCGCCCCGTCCTCGCAGGACGGACCGGAGACCACGCGGTTGAGCGGCAGTTTGCTGTAGGAGTCGCACGGGATCGAGTAGACAGGCGACCCCCGACAAAAACCGGGGGTCGGCCCGTCACCCGATCGGGTAGAGCTGGGAAACCTAGCTCCACGAGGGCAGCCAGCGCTGCATCTCCCACATCTCCGGCGTGATCGGGTTCCCGTTCAGGATCGGCCACAGCCACACGAAGTTCGCCACCACCAGGCCCACGTACAGCGCCACGGCCAGCAGCCCCGTGCCGCGCCGCTCCTTGCCCGCCACCACCGGCCCGAGCACGTGCCCGAGCGCCAGCGTGATCAGCAGGACCAGGAACGGGGCCATCGGCGTGACGTAGAAGAAGTACATCTGCCGGTCCAGGTTCAGGAACCACGGCAGCAGCCCGGCCATGTACGCCACGAGGACGCCCGCGTACCGCCAGTCGAGCCGCGCGATCGAGCGCCACAGGCCCCACGCGATGGCCGGGAACGCCAGCCACCACATCGCGGGCGTGCCGATCAGCATGATCGCGCCGACGCAGCTGGCCTGCCCGCAGCCCTGCACCGCGCCCTCGTAGTAGTAGAGCATCGGCCGCAGGCCCATCGGCCACGTCCACGGCTTGGACTCCCACGGGTGCCGGTTCGTCGCCGACGTCACCAGCTTGCTGTGGAAGTCCAGCACGTTGCCGCTGTAGTACCAGAGCGCCCGCAGGGCTTCCGGCACGAACGAGTCCTTGCCGATCTTCACGCCCGCCACGTGCCGGTCGATGCCGGTCTCGCTGGCGAACCACGCCCACCAGGTGCCCAGGTAGACCAGGATCGGGATGACCAGCAGCGCCGCCAGCGACGGCAGCAGGTCCTTCGCGAACGAGCCGAGCCACGGGTTGCGCACGCCCGCCGTGCGCCGCGCCAGCGCGCTCCACAGCACGGACAGGACGCCGAACGCCGCCACGTACCAGAGCCCGGACCACTTCACGCCGCACGCGAGGCCGACGCACACACCCGCGCCGAAGCGCCACCAGCGGAACCCGAGCCACGGCCCGTACGGCGACTTGTCGATCCAGCCTTCCTTCACGGCCACGGCCAGCCGGGCCCGCATCTGGTCGCGGTCC
This sequence comes from Umezawaea sp. NPDC059074, assembly GCF_042738955.1. NCBI lineage: Bacteria > Bacillati > Actinomycetota > Actinomycetes > Pseudonocardiales > Pseudonocardiaceae > Umezawaea > Umezawaea sp. NPDC059074. The sequence goes on along the minus strand of NZ_JBHYHC010000009.1, from coordinate 39,816 downwards.
ACGACCAGGCAGCCGAACGCCGCCACCACGAACACGGCCAGGAAGATGTCCAGCATCCCCATCCGCGACTGGACGTGCGAGACGCCGTCGCAGATCAGCAGGATGCCCGCGATCGCGCCGAGCAGGTCGGACCCCGTGATGCGCCGCGCGATCCGGACGATCAGCAGGATGCTCACCGTGCCCGCGACCGCCGAGGCGAACCGCCAGCCCAGGCCGTCGTAGCCGAACATCCACTCGCCGAGCCCGATGAGCTGCTTGCCCAGCGGCGGGTGCACCACCAGCTCGTAGCCGGGGTTGTCCTCGTAACCGCCGTTGCGCACCACCTGCGCCGCCTGCGGCACGTAGTGCTTCTCGTCGAAGATCGGCGTGCCCTTGTCGGTCGGGAACCCGAGGTTCCAGAACCGCACCAGCCCGCCGACGAACGCCAGTGTCAGCGTCATCAGCCAGCCGCGCAGCCGGTTCGACGGCACCCGCGGGGTCAGGGCCGCGACCCGTTCCTCGCGGTCGGCGCCTTCCGGGCGCGACGGGGGCGGGACTTCGCCGACGTCGACCACGTCGTCTGGTGACTGCGGCACGAGGAGGCTCACGGGTGCGATCGTAGGGTGAAGGCTGTGAGTCCCGTATCTGGATCAGGCCGTTTGGTTCTGGCAGCCACGCCGTTGGGCGATGTCCGCGACGCGTCCCCCCGGCTCGTGGAGGCGTTGGAGACCGCCGACGTCGTGGCCGCCGAGGACACCCGGAGGCTGCACTGGCTGGCGTCCGCGCTGGACGTGAAGCCCACCGGCCGGGTCGTGAGCTTCTACGACCAGGTGGAGGTCAGCAGGCTTCCCGGCCTGGTGGAGGCGATGCACGCGGGCTCGACGGTGCTGCTGGTGACCGACGCGGGCATGCCGAGCGTGTCCGATCCGGGCTACCGGCTGGTGGCCGCGTGCGTGGCCGAGGGCCTGCCCGTGACGTGCCTGCCGGGGCCGTCCGCGGTCACGACGGCGCTCGCCGTGTCGGGATTGCCGTGCGACCGGTTCGCGTTCGACGGGTTCCCGCCGCGCAAGCAGGGCGAGCGGCGGAAGTGGTTCGCGGCGCTCAAGACCGAGTCGCGGACGGTCGTGTTCTTCGAGTCGCCGCACCGGATCGCCGACACGCTCGCCGACGCCGCGTTCGTGCTGGGCGCGGACCGGGCGGCCGCGGTGTGCCGCGAGCTGACCAAGACCTACGAGGAGGTCAAGCGCGGCGGGCTCGGGGAGCTTGCCGAGTGGGCGGTCGACGGCGTGCGCGGCGAGATCACCGTCGTGCTGTCCGGCGCGGAGCCCTCGGAGGCGCCGACGGACCTGGCGTCGCTCGTCGTGGAGGTGCGGCAGCGGGTCGCCGACGGCGAGCGGATGAAGGCCGCCGCGGCCGAGGTGGCCGAGGCGGCGGGCGTGAGCAAGAAGGCGCTGTACGACGCGGCCGTCAAAGCCCCTTGACCAGTTCGGCGGTGATCTGGGTGATCCGCGCCTTCGCGGCCTTCTCGCTGGTGGACGCGGGTTGGGCGGTCAGGACGACCACGACGTAGCGCTGGTCGTCGCCGAGCAGGCCCGAGGTGTGCAGCGTCCGGTGGCCGCGGCAGCACGACCAGCCCTGCTTGACCGCCCACGGCCGGTCGCCCGCCGCCACGGGGAGGCCGAAGCGCTGGTCGAAGCCGTCCGCGCCGAAGTCGGTCATCCCGTCCAGCGCCTTGACGACCAGTTGGCCGTCGGGGTCCTCGAAGAGGTACTGGTAGACGCGCGCCACGTCGGAGGCGGTGGTCAGCGTGTCGCCCCACCGGTTGTCGTCGGCGGGCGGCTCGGTGCCGGACAGGCCGATCCTCTTCGCCCACGCGACCACGATCCGCCCACCGCCTCGGGCGGCCCACAACCGGCTGGCCTCGTCGTCGTCGCTGGTCGCGAGCATCCGCGCCACCGAGGCCGGGTCGCCCGCGCCGCTGGAGAGCGCGTCCAGGGCGATGAGGACCTTCACCAGCGAGGCGCTGTCGAACTGCTGGTCCGGGTAGAACGACGAGAGCGGCTTGCCGGTCTGCCGGTCGACCACGAGCGCGCCGACGTCGATGCCCGCGGCCAGCTTCTCCAGGGGCGGCGACTGCTCGGCTTCGGCGGTCGCGACCGGTTCCTCCGCCGTCGTCTCGGGAGGAGGCGGGGGAGGGACGGTCGTGGTCGTCGTGGGCGGCGGGCTCGAGGAGGTCGTCGTGGTGACGACCGCCGCCTCGTCCCGCGTCCGCTCCGCGCCGACGAGCGCGCTCGTCACCGTCATAGCCGCGACGGCCCCGAACACCACCGCCCCGAGCCACCACCGTCTCGCACCCATGTCCCGGTCGAGGGGTGGACCGGCCTGGAAGGTTGAGTGCAACCTTTTGCGAGGTCAGCGCGTAGGAGACGGCCTTTTGTGACACAGATCACCCGTGGTCGGCCGACCGATGCGCGGGGTGTCGGTGGTCATCCGTAGGCTTACCCGCATGAGTGCCCCCGTGTTGACGGCGGTGGCCTGGCCATACGCCAACGGCCCCCGCCACATCGGCCACGTTTCCGGCTTCGGTGTCCCCTCCGACGTGTTCTCCCGCTACATGCGAATGTCGGGCAACCGGGTGCTCATGGTCAGCGGCACCGACGAGCACGGCACACCGATCTCGGTGCAGGCCGACCAGGAGGGCCTGACCACCCGCGAGCTGGCCGACAAGTACAACCGCGTGATCGCCGAGGACCTCCAGGGGCTCGGCCTCTCCTACGACCTGTTCACCCGCACCACCACCGGCAACCACTACAAGGTGGTGCAGGAGCTGTTCCTCGGCATGTGGCGCAACGGCTACATCGTGCCGAAGACGCAGATGGGCGCGATCAGCCCGTCGACCGGCCGGACGCTGCCCGACCGCTACATCGAGGGCACCTGCCCGATCTGCGGGTACGACGGCGCGCGCGGCGACCAGTGCGACAACTGCGGCAACCAGCTCGACCCGGCCGACCTGAAGAACCCGCGGTCGCGGATCAACGGCGAGGTCCCGAAGTTCATCGAGACCGAGCACCTGTTCCTGGACCTGCCCGCGTTCGCCGAGTCGCTGGGCGGCTACCTGTCCGGTCGCACGGACTGGCGGCCGAACGTGCTCAAGTTCAGCCAGAACCTGCTCGGCGACCTGCGTCCGCGCGCGATCACGCGCGACCTCGACTGGGGCATCCCGGTGCCGCTGGACGGCTGGCGCGACCAGCCGATGAAGCGGTTCTACGTGTGGTTCGACGCGGTGATCGGCTACCTGTCGGCCAGCGTCGAGTGGGCGCGGCGCAGCGGGAACGACGACGCCTGGAAGGAGTTCTGGACCGACCCCTCGGCACAGGGCTACTACTTCATGGGCAAGGACAACATCGTCTTCCACTCGCTGATCTGGCCGTCGCTGCTCATGGGGCAGAACGGCACCGGCGACAAGGGCGGCGTGCCCGGCTCCTTCGGGACGCTGAACCTGCCGACCGAGGTCGTCTCCAGCGAGTTCCTCACGATGAGCGGCTCCAAGTTCTCCACGTCCCGCGGCACCGTGATCTACGTGCGCGACTTCCTCCGCGACTTCGGTCCGGACGCGCTGCGCTACTTCATCTCGGTGGCGGGCCCGGAGAACCAGGACACCGACTTCACCTGGGACGAGTTCGTCCGGCGCACCAACTTCGAGCTGGCGAACGAGTGGGGCAACCTGGTCAACCGGTCGGTGTCGATGGCGCACAAGAACGTCGGCTCCGTGCCCCGCCCGACGGCCCCCACGGCGGCGGACGAGGAGCTGAAGGCCCTCTCGCGGGCCGCGTTCGAGACGGTCGGCGCGAACCTGCGCCGGTCCCGGTTCAAGCTGGCGTCGTCGGAGGCCATGCGGGTCGTCACGGCCGCGAACCGGTACCTGTCCGAGCAGGAGCCGTGGAAGGTCAAGGACGACCCGGACCGCCGCGACACGATCCTGCACACGGCCCTCCAGGTCGTGCAGGACGCGAACACGCTGCTCACGCCGTTCCTGCCGCACTCGGCGCAGAAGGTGCACGAGGCGCTGGGCGGCACGGGCGTGTGGGCCGCGCAGCCGCAGATGATCGAGGTCACGGACCTGGACGAGACGGACCGCAAGTACCCGATCCTGACCGGCGACTACGCGGGCGAGCAGGCGAGCTGGCAGTCGACGCCGATCGAGGTCGGCAGGCCGCTGGAGAAGCCGAGCCCGTTGTTCACGAAGTTGGACCCCGAGCTGGGCGAGACCGGTCCCGAGTGGGCCCCGATCGTCAAGTGACGTCGAAGAGACACGGTGAGCGACCACCGGTGCCGGAATCCCTCCCGGTGCCGGTGGTCGATTCACACACGCACCTGGACGCGTGCGGCGCGCGCACCCGTGAGGCCGTGGTCGAGGTCCTGGACCGGGCGACGGCCGCCGGGATCGACCGGGTCGTCACGGTCGCCGACGACCTGCCGTCCGCCCGCTGGGTCGCGGAGGCGTCCACGTGGGACCCGAGGGTGTTCGGCGCGGTCGCGCTGCACCCGACCCGGACGGCGGCGTTCGACGACGAGCAGCGGGACGAGCTGGCGAAGCTGGCCGAGCACCCTCGCGTGGTCGCGATCGGCGAGACCGGGCTCGACTACTACTGGGACTACTCGCCGCCCGCCGCCCAGCAGGACGCCTTCCGTTGGCACATCGAGCTTTCCAAGCGCGTCGGCAAGGCACTGATGATCCACGACCGGGACGCGCACGACGACATCCTGAGCATTTTGGACGCCGAGGGCGCGCCGTCCACTGTGGTCTTCCACTGCTTCTCCGGCGACCTCGACTTCGCGCGCGCGTGCGTGGAGCGCGGGTTCGTCCTGTCGTTCGCCGGGCCGGTGACGTTCAAGAACTCGGCGGCGCTGCGGGAGGCCGCGGAGTGGGTGCCGGAGGACCGGATCCTGGTCGAGACGGACGCCCCGTTCCTGACTCCCCACCCGTTCCGGGGACGCCCGAACGAGCCGTACGCCGCGAATTACACCCTTCGAGCAATCGCTACTCTCCGTGGTGTTGATCTGGGGGTGTTGGGGGCTTCGGTCACCCGAAATGCCGAGCGCGTGTTCGGACTTCGTGACGTGGCGTGGTCGTAATGGCGTTTACGACGAATGGCGCAGCGGATTGCTCCGCCGTTGGGGTGTCTCACATCACAACTCTGAACTGGGTGTTTGCGGAACTTCCCGACCTCCGTTACGGTCCCGTGACCGTGCCCTCCGAACGCTGAAGTCGCCGAGGAGACGCACACCCGTTGTCGGGGCGGGTACCACTGCCAGAAGCGAGTAGTCGAGACGAACGCACGGGAGTTGCCGAGGAGCAGTCGAGTTACTCCACTGCACGTCAGGTAGCACCCACGGTGCGCGGAGCGTCGGCTCCCGCCTTCATGGAGGTATCGACCCTGTGATCGAACGCGGCAGACCCCGCGCGGACGGCTCGGCGTACTCGTTCAACGACGACACCGACTGGTTCACCCCGGTGACCGGAACCGCCACCGCCACGGGCGTCATGGAGCCCCCGGCCTTCGTGGACCACCCGAGCTCGCCGGGCTTCACCGGCCTCGGCGTGACCCCGGCCGACGTGTACGAGGTGCTCGGCTCGGACGCCGACGCGCTGCTCGCCACGGCCAACGTGGACGTCGACGAGCTGATCCGCCTCATCAACGCCGAGACCACGCTCCTCCCGGCCATCGTCATCCCCGACGAGCTGCCCGAGGACCGCCTGGCCGCCCAGTTCGCCGCGGAGGAGCCCAGCGGGCCCCCAGCGGCGCTCGTGGAGGCCGTGAGCACGTGGAAGCGGAAGTTCCTCAAGGCGACCGTGCTGGCGCTGCTGGTGACCATCACCGGCGGCGGCGCGACCGCCATCGCGATGGACAAGTCGATCACGGTCGACGTGGACGGCCAGGAGAAGACCGTCCGCACGTTCGACTCGACCGTCGGCGACATCCTCGCGGAGGAGGGCATCGCGGTCGGCGAGCACGACGCGCTGAGCCCCGCCCCGAGCGCCAAGGTCGGCGACGGCGGGAAGATCACCCTCGACCGCGGCCGCATGGTCAAGGCGACCGTCGACGGTGAGCAGAAGGAGGGCTGGGTCCGCTCCGTCAACGTCGGCGAGGCGCTCGACCAGCTCGGCATCAACGACGACGGTGCCTGGGTCTCCGAGGACCGCGGCAAGGACGTGCCCCTCTCGGGCATGGCGCTGCAGGTCAAGAGCCTGAAGAACGTCACGCTGTACGACGGCGGCAACGCCCCGCGGCAGCTGAAGACCACCGCGCTGACGGTCGGCGAGCTCATGCAGGCCGAGAAGGTCTCCATGGGCGCCGAGGACACCGTCGAGGGCGGGATGGACCTCAAGATCGCCAACGGCGCCGAGATCCACATCAGCCGCACCGGCGTCTCCGTGGTCAACGTCGCCGAGCCCATCGCGCCGCCGGTCGAGGAGATCCTCGACGCGGAGATGAAGAAGGGCGAGACGAAGGTCGAGCAGGAGGGCGTCGCCGGCGAGGCGATGAAGTCCTACCGCGTCACGCTCAAGAACGGCCAGGAGGTGGGCCGCGAGGAGATCGGCTCCAAGGTCACCAAGGAGCCCGTCGCCAAGAAGGTCCGCAAGGGCACCAAGGCCCCGGCGACCCCCGTCATCTCCGACGGCAGCGACTGGGACCGGCTCGCGCAGTGCGAGGCGGGCGGCAACTGGGCCATCAACACCGGCAACGGCTACTCGGGCGGCGTGCAGTTCAGCCCCTCCACCTGGAACGCCTACGGCGGCGGCCAGTACGCGCCCGAGGCGTACCTCGCGTCCCGCGAGCAGCAGATCGCCATCGCCACCAAGGTCCGCGACGCGGCCGGTGGCGCGTACTCCGCGTGGCCCGGCTGCCGGGCGAAGCTCGGCTTGCCGTAACAATTGCCACGTGACTGAACAAGCGTCGTCGACCGGGCCGGGGAGCATGCTCCTCGGCCCGGCCGACGTTCGGCGCCTCGCGGCCGAACTGGACATCCGCCCCACGAAGAAGCTCGGGCAGAACTTCGTGCACGACCCGAACACGGTCCGGCGGATCGTGACGGTCGCGGACCTGACGCCCTCGGACGTCGTGCTCGAGGTCGGGCCGGGGCTGGGGTCGCTGACGTTGGCGCTGCTGCCCGCCTGCGCGTCCCTCGTGGCCGTGGAGATCGACCCGGTGCTGGCCGGGAGGCTGCCGGAGACGGTCGCGGAGCGGGCGCCGGGGCTGGCGGATCGGCTGCACGTCGTCCTCGGGGACGCGATGCGGGTGTCGGCCGCGGACCTGCCCGTCGCGCCCACGGCGCTGGTCGCGAACTTGCCGTACAACGTGGCCGTGCCGGTCGTGCTGCACCTGATGGCCGAGCTGCCGTCGTTGACCAAGGGGCTCGTGATGGTGCAGGCCGAGGTGGCCGACCGGATGGCGGCCGGGCCGGGGAGCAAGGTCTACGGGGTGCCCAGCGTCAAGCTCGCCTGGTACGCCGACGCCCGCAGGGCCGGGGCCGTGCCGCGCTCGGTGTTCTGGCCCGTGCCCAATGTGGACTCCGCGCTGGTGGCGTTCCGGCGGCGACCGGAACTGGTGTCCAGTGTGGACCGACGGGCGCTGTTCACGTTGGTGGACGCGGCTTTCGCCCAGCGGCGCAAGACGATGAGGGCCGCGCTGGCCGGGTGGGCCGGGTCCGCTGTGGAGGCCGAGCGGCGGTTGGTGATGGCGGGCGTGGACCCCGGCATTCGGGGAGAGCAGTTGAGCGTCTCGGACTTCGCGAGGATCGCGGCGACCGCCTGACCGGGGCCCCTCCGGCTGTGGCGTCGTTGGCCGACGACCGCGCCGAAGCAGAGGTCCTCCTGTTGTGAAGACCCCCCGACGCACACGCTACGGCGGGGGTACGACATTTTTTCGAGGCCGGTGCCGGCCTCGACGCGCGGGGCGGGTGTGGCCCTTGGATGGGGCGGCTTCGGATCGCGGCGACTGCCTGACCGGAGGCTGTCGTGTCACGGGCTGACGGTCATGGCGAGGCAGGGGTCCTCCAGCTGTGAAGACCCCCCGACACACACGCTACGGCGGGGGTACGACATTTTTTCGACGTCGGTGTCGGCCTTGGTGTGCGGGGCGGGTGTGGTCCTCGGGTCGGGTGAGCTCGGGGTCGGTGGGTGCGGTTGAGGCTCGGTCGAGGGTCGGTGTCGTGGTGCTTGATGCTGCTGGTCTGCTTGTGGCTGGTGTCCATCGTTTGAGCGACAGCGCTCGCTCGATTCACCTGTTCGGGTGCATGTGTGCCGGTTGATCATCGGCCAGTGGGCCGATCGGCCGTTGATCCAGGGGTTCGGTACCGGAACCGGGCGGTGATACTGGTCCGGAAGTGTGACTTCTCGAACGATCCCAGATTCTGGGCTGTTCGGGCTTGCGTTTGCGGTGTCGCGTCGGGTGTACTCGTGGTGCCATCCCGAGCGGCCGAGAGACCTGGCTCTTTGACGCCGCAGCAACCACCCGCTGGACGCGGGCAGGTGCTTCCGCCAGGCTCGATGGAGGATTACGTGCCCACGCAGGGAATGCTCACGAGGCGACGGACAGTCGACCAGTGCCGTCGCACGAACACGGGCTGTCGACGCTAACCGTTCAGGCGCCTCCTCTTCCCATCCCCTAGCTTCTACCCGAATTCCTCGCCGTCCTCATCGGACGGTCCTTTGAGGACGGCCGTCGCATGCCACAAGCGAGCGACGCCGCGCGTAGCCGTGGAGCGAAAACGTGATCACAGTCGAAAACCTCACCAAGTCCTTCGCCGGTCGCAGTGGCCCCGTCGTGGCACTGGACGGCGTCAGCCTCGAAGTCCAGGCCGGAACCGTGCTCGGCGTGGTCGGCCCCAGCGGAGCGGGCAAGTCCACCCTCGCCCGGTGCGTCGCGCTGCTGGAGCGCCCCGACAGCGGGGCGATCCGGGTCGACGGCACCGACCTCGCGTCGTTGGACGGCACCGCGCTGCGGGCCGCTCGTCGTCAGATCGGCGTTGTGCCGCAAGGGGATTCGCTGCTGCGGCAGCGGACCGCCGCGGGCAACGTGGCGTTGCCGCTGGAGTCCGCGGGCGTGCCGGGGCCGCAGCGCCGCAACCGCGTCGCCGAACTGCTCGACCTCGTCGGGCTGACCGACCGGGCGGGCAGCTACCCCGAGCAGCTCACCGCCGGGCAGCGGCAGCGGATCGCCGTGGCCCGCGCGCTGGCGGCCGGGCCGTCGGTGCTGCTGGCGGACGACCCGACCGCGTCGCTCGACCCCGACACCAGCGGTTCCGTGTTGACCGTGCTGGACCGCGCCCGCGCCGAGCTGGGCATCACCGTTCTCGTCGCGACGCACGACATGGCCGTGGTGCGGCGGATCTGCGACGACGTCGCGGTCCTCGACGGCGGCCGGGTCGTGGAGCACGGCAAGGTGCTGGACCTGGTGTCCGACGCCGCCAGCCGCACGGCCACGTCGTTGCTGCCCGCGATCGACCAGAACCCGTTGGCGGAGAGCCGTTTCGACCGCGTGGCGGACGTCGTGCTGGTCGGCTTCGCGGCCGTCGGCGCGCTGCTGCCCGAGGTCACCAGCCGGTTCGGCGTCGAGCTGAACCTGCTCGGAGGCGGGCTCACGCGGCTCGGTGAGACGCCCGTCGCGCGGTTCCGCGTCGGTCTCACGGGCGAGCGCTCGGACTCCGCGCTCGAGTGGATCTCCGAGGCCGGCGCGTCCGTCCAGCGCACCCTCAAGGGGCCGCAGGGCGTCGCCGCTTGAGCAGGACTTGAGGCTGGCCGCGGTTCACCGATCACGGTGGGGCGCGGCCAGACCTTTACCTGAGGAACTTTCCGGTTTCGTAACTCGGCTCGACAGTTGTCGCTCAGGGTCCCACTCCTCCGACTGTCGGTAGTCGGGCGCTCACCGCGCCGCCCACCAGTGGTGGAGCGGTGCAGGTTTTCTTGGACGAAAGTGCACCAGGCCCCTGTTTGGCCTGGTGAGACGCCTGGGATGGGTACGCTGCCGTCGTGCAGTCCCGCAAGGCCTCACCCGCGTTGATCGACGTCATCGGCGTGACCGCGATCTCCGCGTCGGACCTCTCCGCCACAGCCCGTGCACTAGACCAATGCCCGCACGGGTCTGTTCGGGTTCGTTGGCGAACGTCCGCCGATCCCCGCCTTGTGCGACCCGCCGGAACCGGCTGATCGCCGGCCGCTGAAACGTCGAACCACCTCACGAAGGAACCCAATGCGTATTCGTGCTGCCCTTGTCGCGCTGCTGCTGACGGCGGGCTGCGGCACTGGAGCCGCCGCGACCGACCCGCACACCGTGCTGCGGGTCGGTGTCAGTCCCAGCCCGCACGGCGAGATCCTCAAGCACGTGGCCGACATCCTGGCCAAGGACGAGAACCTCAAGATCAAGGTCGTGGAGTTCACCGACTACGTGCTGCCGAACACGGCGCTGGTCGACGGCGACATCGACGCCAACTACTTCCAGACCCAGCCGAACCTGGACGCGTTCAAGCAGACGACGGGCGCTCCGCTGGAGTGGATCGGCGCGGTGCACCTCGAACCGCTCGGCCTCTACTCCAAGAAGATCCACAAGCTCGCGGACCTGCCCACCGGAGCCAAGATCGGCATCGCGAAGGAGGGCCCGAACCAGACCCGCGGCCTCGCGCTGCTCCAGGCCAACGGGCGGATCAAGGTGCGAACGGGCACCGAGGCCACGGCGACGCTCCGCGACGTCGAGTACAACCCCGGACAGCTGGAGTTCGTCGAGCTGGAGCCGTCGGAGCTGCCGCGGTCGCTGGAGGACACCGACGCCTCCGTCGTGAACGGCAACTACGCGATCGGCGCGGGCCTCAAGCCGTCGCTCGACGCGCTCGTGCTGGAGAAGGCCGAGGGCAACCCCAACGCCAACGGCCTGGTCACCCGCACCGAGCTCAAGGACGACCCGAGGATCGCCGAACTGATCGGGATGCTCCAGTCGAAGCAGGTCAAGGACTACATCAAGCAGAAGTTCTCCGGGACCGCCCTACCCGTCTGACCAGTGCGCCAAGGCCACCCGGCCCCGCCGGGTGGCCTTGGCTACAGCCCGATGCGAGCGAACACGTCCTCGACGCCCGTAGGCTGCAAGGCGTGCTCGCCGTAGTCCCACCCCCGGTCACCGTCCGCGTCCCGGCCAAGGTCAACCTCCACCTGGCCGTCGGGAACCTCCGCGCTGACGGCTACCACGACATGGTCACGATCTTCCAGGCGTTGTCGCTGCACGACGACGTCACGGTCGCGATCGCCGACGACCCCGGTGTGGAGGTGCGCGGCGAGGGCGCCGACTCCGTGCCCACCGACCCGTCGAACCTCGCCTGGAAGGCCGTTCAGGCCCTGGCGGCGCACGTGGGGCGCGATCCCGAGGACCCGAAGGTCCGCGTGGTGATCCGCAAGAACATCCCCGTCGCGGGCGGCATGGCGGGCGGCAGCGCCGACGCGGCCGCCGCGCTGGTCGGGCTGGCGAGCCTGTGGAAGCTGGAGATCGGCCGCGACGAGCTGGCGACGCTGGCCCGCGGCATCGGCGCGGACGTCCCGTTCGCGCTCTACGGCGGCACGGCGCTCGGCACGGACCGCGGCGACCAGATCGTCCCCGTGCTCGCGCGGCACCCATTCCACTGGGTCATCGCGTTCGACAAGGGCGGCCTGTCCACGCCCGAGGTGTTCGGCGAGCTGGACCGGCTGCGCGCCGACGGCAACCCGCCGCGCGTCGGCGACGCCGAGGCCGTTCTCGAGGGCCTCGCGTCCGGTGATCCCCGGCAGCTCGCGCTGCTGCTGGGCAATGACCTCCAGGCCGCCGCGGTGTCGCTGCGGCCGAACCTGCGCCGCACGCTGCGCGCGGGTGTCAACGCGGGCGCGCTCGCGGGCATGGTGTCCGGGTCCGGGCCCACGTGCGCGTTCCTCTGCACGGACGCCGATTCCGCCGTGCGCGTGGCCGCCGAGCTGGCGGGCGCGGGCGTGTGCCGGACCGTCCGCGTCGCGCAGGGGCCGATGCCCGGCGCCCGCATCGTGGCCACCGAGGAAGCGCACCGGCCGGTGCCCCCCGAAGTCCACGCCTGAGTCCTCCCGCTCGTCTCTCCTCCCCGTCAACCCTGAAGGTGCGCTTCCACCATGGCCAACTTGGTCAACCTCGAGTCCGTGTCGAAGTCGTTCGGTATCCGCCCGCTGCTGGACGGGGTGTCGCTGGGGGTCGGTGACGGCGACCGGATCGGCGTGGTCGGGCTCAACGGTGGCGGCAAGACCACCCTGCTGGAAGTGCTGGCGGGGTTGGAGGAGCCGGACGAGGGCCGGGTGAGCCAGAACCGCGGCCTGTCCATGGCCGTGGTGACGCAGCGGACCGAGCTGCCCGAGGGGTCGACCGTCCGGCACGCGGTGATCGACCCGCTCGGTTTCGACGCCGAGCACGAGTGGGCGGCCGACGCCCGCGTGCGGTCCATTTTGGACGGTCTCGGCATCACCGCGCTGGGCCTGGACTCCCCGGTGGGCACGATGTCCGGTGGCGAGCGCCGCCGGGTGGCACTGGCCGCCGCGTTGGTGCGGGACCTCGACCTGCTGGTGCTGGACGAGCCGACGAACCACCTGGACGTCGAGGGCGTGCGGTGGCTGGCGCAGCACCTGCTGGCCCGCAAGTCCGCGCTCGTCGTCGTCACGCACGACCGCTGGTTCCTCGACACCGTGTGCACGCGCACGTGGGAAGTCGTTGGGGGACAGGTGGAGCAGTACGACGGCGGTTACGCCGACTGGATCTTCGCGCGCGCCGAGCGGGGCCGGTTGGCGGACACGATGGAGGAGAAGCGCCGCAACCTGGCCAAGAAGGAACTGGCCTGGCTGCGCCGCGGAGCACCGGCCCGGACGTCCAAGCCGCGCTACCGCATCGACGCCGCCGAGGCGCTGATCTCGGACGTGCCCGCGCCCAGGGACAAGGTGGAACTGCTGGCGTTCGCCAAGCGCCGCCTCGGCCGCACGGTGCTGGAGCTGGAGGACGCCACGCTGACGGTCGGGAACCGGACGCTGGTGAAGGACCTGACGTGGCGGATCGGCCCCGGCGACCGGATCGGCCTGGTCGGCGTGAACGGCTCGGGCAAGACCACCCTGCTGCGCCTGCTCGCGGGTGAGCGGGAGACCGAGACCGGCCGCCGGATCATGGGCCAGACGGTGAAGCTCGCCCACCTGACCCAGGAGCTGCACGACCTGCGCGGCTCCATGCGGGTCCTGGAGGCCATCGAGGAGGTCGCCCGGCGGGTCGTGCTGGGCAAGCAGGAGATGTCCGCCTCCCAGCTCGGGGAGCGCTTCGGCTTCTCCTCGCAGAAGCAGTGGACGCCGGTGTCGGACCTGTCCGGCGGCGAGCGGCGGCGGTTGCAGCTGTGCCGCCTGCTGATGGCCGAGCCGAACGTGCTGCTGCTCGACGAGCCGACCAACGACCTGGACATCGACACGTTGCAGCAGTTGGAAGACCTGCTCGACTCGTGGCCGGGCACGCTCGTGGTGATCTCGCACGACCGGTACCTGGTGGAGCGGGTGTGCGACCAGGTCGTGGCGCTGTTCGGCGACGGCGGCCTGACCGACCTGCCCGGCGGCATCGAGGAGTACTTGCTCCGCCGCGACTCCCAGCGGGAGCTGGCCGAGTCGCGGGAGAGCGTCGCCGCGGCCCCGGTGGTGTCCAGCGCGGCGGACCAGCGGGCGGCCCGCAAGGAGCTGTCGAAGCTGGAGCGCCGGATGACGGCGTTGCAGAAGAAGGAAGCGGAACTGCACGCGGCTCTCGCGGCGGCGGCCACGGAGCCGGACCGGCTGCTGGCGCTGGACGCCGAGCTGCGCGCCGTGCACGCCGAGGTCGCGACCGTGGAGGAGCAGTGGATGGCCGCGGCGGAACTGGTGGAAGGCTAGGACGTACTCCTCGGCCCCCGATCGCGTGATCGGGGGCCGACCCTTCTAACGACCTCGTCGACGCAGTTCGGCTGCCAGTCGGGGCATCAGCTCGTCCACGAACGCGCAGTCGTAGCCCTGCCCGTTCAACAACGCGTGCGCGAACCGGACCTTGGTGATGTCGGCCGAGGTGGCGCCCAGCATGCCGTCCAGGGCGATCCCGATCTCCTCCAGCATCCGGTCCACCTGCGCCTGCCGGTAGCCGCGCTGGTGCGGGGCGGCCGGGGGCAGCCGGACCTGCCGCAGCTGCTTCCAGCTGGTGATCGGCGGAATCCGCCCCGGCGCCCCGGTGACGCCGGACAACTGCCGTTCCACGCGGGCCAGGAACGCGTCCACCTCGTCCTCGTCGTACCCGCGACGGCCGATGAGCGGACGGCTGAACTTCATCTCCCGGATGTCAGCGGCCGTCAGGTTGTCCTGGCCGAGGATCGTGTCCTCGATGCGGTCCAGGAACTTGTCGACCTGCGACTCCTGGTAGCCGCGCCGCCCCCGCGGGGGCTTGCCGAACGCGGCCGTGCGGACGTCCCGAGCGGTCAGCGGGGGCTCCGAGGGTTCCGGGGTCACGGCCACCGGCGGGGACTGCTCCAGCGTCACCACGACGAGGTCGAGGAACATGTCCACGTCGTCCTCGTCGTACCCGAACTGGTCGGCGGTCGCCTCGCCGAACTCGATCTCCTGGACCTCCAGCGCGGTCAGGTCGTCCTGCCCCCGCAGCGTGGCCTCGATCCGCGCGAGGAACGCGTCGATCTCGCCCTCGTGGTAGCCGGGGGTGTCGCCGCGGGGCTTGTGGAACCGGACCCCCCGCACGTCCTCCGGCTTGAGCCGGGGCGGCGGCTGCATCTTGGTCGACGTGGCGTGCGCGCCCACGGCCGGAGCCGTGGCCTGCCGACGCTGCGGCGTCGACTCGAGCGTCTCCGCCACCAGTTCGAGGAACATGTCGACCTCGGACCGGTCGTAGCCCGCGGTCCCGGTCCTGGCCAGGGGGAAGCGCATCGCGCGGATGTCGTGCGCGGTCACCGTGTCCCTGCTGCGCAGGGTCTCCTCCACGCGGTCCAGGAAGTCGTCGACCCTGTCCTCGTTGTAGCCCTGCTCGCCCACCGGAGGGCGGTGGAACACCACCTGGCCGACGTCGTCCGCGCTCAACAGCGGCGCGGGATGCGCAGGCTGGTGGTGTTTCGTGTCGTGGCCAGCCCGATCCACCCAAGCCTCCCTGAAAATCCTGTCCCGCGAGTATCTCCGCACGGCGGGCCAAACCGTTCGCCCTAATGGCCTAATGCGGGCTGTGATCCGGGGAGTCGCGGTCGTGAACCACGCGCGCGACCCGACCGATCTACCCTGACCACCATGAGCACGTTCGTGAACACGATGCTGGACACCGCCACCGGAGCCGGTGGTCAGGCCAAGGGGATGACCACCGGGGAGCCGAACAGCCCCCGGCGCCGCACCTGGGCGGAGGTGCACGAGCTGGCTGCGCGGATGGCCGGCGGGCTGGTCGCGGGCGGCGCGGAGCCCGGAGCGGCCATCGCCGTGCTGGCCGCCGACCCGGCGGAGATCGCGCCCGCCGTGCAGGCCGTGTGGATGGCCGGGGGCAGCACGACGATGCTGCACCAGCCCACCGCGCGCACGGACCTCGCCGAGTGGGCAGCGGACACCATCAAGGTGCTCTCGATGATCGACTCGAAGCTGGTGCTGCTCGGCAGCCCCTTCGACGCGCTGTCGGGCGTCCTCGACCAGCACGGCATCGGCTACCTCAAGCTCGACGAGCTGCCGGGCGAGCCGCTGACCGCGCCGGTGCCGGTGGACGAGGACGCGACCGCGCTCCTCCAGCTCACCAGCGGCTCGACGGCCGACCCGAAGGCCGTGCGGATCACCCACCGCAACCTCATGTCGAACGCCAACGCCATGAAGATCGCCGCCGCACTGGACACGTCGAGCGACACGATGATCTCGTGGCTGCCGCTGTTCCACGACATGGGCATGGTCGGCTTCCTGACGATCCCCATGCTGTTCGGCATCGAGCTGGTCAAGGTCACGCCGGTCGACTTCCTGGCCCGCCCGACGCTGTGGCCGGACCTGATCAGCCGCTACCAGGGCACGATCACCGCCGCCCCGAACTTCGCCTACTCGATCGCCGCGCGGCGGATGTCGACCGTGGACGACGACAAGGCGTTCGACCTGTCGACCATGCGGCTCGCCCTCAACGGCGCCGAGCCGATCGACCCGGCCGCCGTGCACGCCTTCACCGACGCGGGCGCGCGGTTCGGGCTGCGGCCCGAGTCGATCATGTGCGCGTACGGGATGGCGGAGGCGACGCTGGCCGTGGCGTTCGCGCCGGTGTTCACCGGGCTCGCGGTCGACGTGATCGACCCCGACCAGCTCGAAGCCGAGCACCGCGCCGTGCCGGTGCCCGAGGGCACGCCGAACGCCCGCACGTTCCCGCTGCTCGGGCCGCCCGTGCCGGGCCTGGAGGTGCAGACGATCGACGACGAGGGCAACGTCCTGGGCGAGCGCCAGGTGGGCCAGCTGCGGCTGCGCGGCGAAGCCGTGACGCCCGGCTACCTGACCGTGAACGGCCCGCTCGCGACCCAGAACGCCGAGGGGTGGCTGGAGACCGGCGACGAGGGGTACGTGGTCGACGGGCAGGTCGTCGTCTGCGGACGGCGCAAGGACGTGATCATCATGGGCGGGCGGAACATCTACCCGACCGACATCGAACGCGCGGCGTGCTCCGTGGAAGGCGTGCGGCCGGGCAACGCGGTCGCCGTGCGGCTGGAGGCCGGGACGCGGCGCGAGCGGTTCGCCGTCGTGGTCGAGTCCAAGTCCGCCGGGGACGACGACGTCGAGAAGGTCATGCGCAAGGAGATCACCTCGCGCGTCGTGGACGCGGTGGGGCTGCGGCCGTTCGCGGTCGTGGTGCTGAAGCCGGGCAGCCTGCCCAAGACGCCGTCCGGCAAGCTCCGCCGGTCCGCCGCGACCTCGCTGGTGCCCGCGGGTTAGTGGAACTTGTTCTGGGCCGCCTCGAGGCCGTCGGTGAGCAGGGCCTCGACGGCGTCGGCGGTGCGGTCCAGCTCGAACGCGAGCTCCTTGCGTTCGGCGGCGGAGAAGTCGCGCAGGACGTAGTCCGCCGGGTCCATGCGGCCCGGCGGGCGGTCCACGCCGAAGCGGACGCGGTGGTAGTCCTTGGTGCCCAGGGACTTGGTGATGGACCGCAGGCCGTTGTGGCCGTTGTCGCCGCCGCCGAGCTTCAACCGGACCGTGCCGTAGGGCAGGTCCAGCTCGTCGTGCACCACGATGACGTCGGCCGGGGCGACCTTGAAGAAGTTCGCGGCGCCCGCGACCGGGCCGCCCGAGAGGTTCATGAAGCTGCGGGGCTTGGCCAGGACGACCCGGCGGCCCGCGAGACGGCCCTCGACGATCTCCGCGCCGCCCTTGTGCGCCTTGAACCTGCCGCGCACGCGGGCGGCCAGCTCGTCCAGCACCAGGAACCCGACGTTGTGGCGGTTGCCCTCGTACTTCGGGCCGGGGTTGCCCAGGCCGACCACCAGCGCCAACTCATCGGCCACGGAAGCGCAACTCCTGCTCAAGGGTGTCCAACAGGGCGTCCACCGCCTGCACCCGGTAGCCGCGCCGGAGCCCCGACGTCGTGCTGAACCTGGTGTTGCGGACCTCGCTCGCGGTCATCCTCGTGCGACCGTCGAGCGCGGCGGCGGCCCGCCCGAGGAAGGCGTCCACCTCGACCCGATCGTAGCCGTTCGACGCCTTCGGCAGCTTCACCTCGATGAGGTCCTCGCCGCTGCGCAACCCCGTCGGGGGCACGTACCCGGCGCGCAACTGCCGTTCGACGCGGGCGAGGAAGTCGTCGACCGGGCGGGGGTCGTACCCGCGCTGCCCGCTCACGGCCCGGCGGAACACCACCGCGCGCACCTCGTCCGGGTGAACCCGGATCCGGCCCGACAACGCGTCCGCGATGCGCCGCAGGAACGTGTTGACCTGCTCGACGTCGTAACCCTGGCCCGCCTTCGCGTGGCGGGGGAACTTCGTCAACCGCACGTCGGCCGGGCTCAAAGCTTGTTGATCTTGATAAGCAAACGGAACGCCACCCTCGCGATCGTGCGGGGGTGGCGCTCCGTCAGATCTGCCCGACGTGATGGGGCTCAGCTTTCCTCGGTGGCCTCGGAGGCCTCGTCGGGAGCGTCAGCCGCCTGCGCGGCGTTGATCGCCACGACCAGGGCGTCCGGGTCCGTGACGAGGGTGACGCCCTCGGGCAGGACCAGGTCCGAAGCGTGGATCTGGGTACCGGCCTCGATACCGGAGACGGTGAACTCCACCTGCTCCGGGATGTTCAGCGCGTCGGCCTCGATCGAGATCGAGGTGATGTCCTGCGTGAGCAGGGTGCCGGGCGCGCTTTCGCCGACGAGCACGATGGGAAGGTCGACCGTGACCTTCTCGCCGCGGCGGACCAGAAGCAGGTCCACGTGCTCGATGTAGTTCTTGAGGGGGTGCGTGGTGACGGTCTTGGTCAGCGCCAGCTCGGTCTCGCTGTCGATGGCCAGCGTCAACACTGCGTTGCTGCCGTTTTCACGGATCACACGGGCGAACTCGAGCGCCGGCAGAGCCAGGTGCTTGGGGTCGGAGCCGTGGCCGTAGAGGACTGCGGGGATCTTGCCTGCGCGGCGGGTGCGGCGGGCAGCGCCCTTGCCGAACTCGGTGCGCTGCTCGGCAGCGAGACGGACCTCGGACACGGTGGGGCTCTCCTTGTACGTCGGGCGGGCTAGGCGGGGGCGGCAGCCTGCGGCGGCGAGCAGCGCGGTGCGCGGAAGAAGACAGACACGCGCGGCATCAAAGCCGCCGCGTCGATCACGCCGAACGTGATGCTCGCCCTCGCCGAGGCAACCTGAGCAGTGTAGGCCGGGATTTGCGGGAGCCCTAATCGGGGTGGGGATGGGGCTCTAACGGGTGATGGCGACGGGGTGGCGGCGAGGTGACCTCTGGGGGTCGTGCGGTGGGTGGGGCGACGGGCTGAGGGCCGGAAAACGACAGCGGCGCCCACCGAGGTGGGCGCCGCTGTCGAAGTGAGCGGATCAGGCGTTGCCGTCGAACAGGCTGGTGACCGACCCGTCCTCGAAGACCTCCTGGATCACACGGGCCAGCAGCGGCGCGATGGACAGCACCGTCATGCTCGAGAAGCGCTTCTCCACGGGGATCGGCAGGGTGTCGGTGAAGATGACCTCCTTCGCCCCGCAGTTCTCCAGGCGCTCGTACGCGGGCCCGGAGAGGACGCCGTGGGTCGCGGCGATCACCACGTCCGCCGCGCCCTCCTTCAGGAGCTGCTCCACCGCCTTCACGATGGTCCCGCCCGTGTCGATCATGTCGTCGATGACGACGCACGTGCGGCCCTTCACCTGGCCCACGACGCGGTTCGCCACGACCTCGTTCGGCCTCAGCGGGTCGCGGGTCTTGTGGATGAAGGCGATCGGGCTGCCGCCGAGGGTGTCGGCCCACTTCTCCGCGAGCTTCGTGCGGCCCGCGTCCGGCGAGACGACCGTGAGGTCGTTGTCGGCGTACTTCTCACGCACGTGGTCGGCCAGCAGGGGCATGGCCCACAGGTGGTCCACCGGGCCGTCGAAGAAGCCCTGGATCTGGGAGGTGTGCAGGTCCACCGAGACCAGGCGGTCCGCTCCCGCGACCTTGAACATGTCCGCCACCAGCCTGGCCGAGATGGGCTCGCGGCCGCGGTGCTTCTTGTCCTGCCTGGCGTACGGGTAGAACGGCATGATCACCGTGATGCGCTTCGAGCTGGCGCGCTTCAGCGCGTCCACCATGATCAGCTGCTCCATGAGCCACTGGTTGATGGGCGCGCAGTGGCTCTGGATGACGAAGGCGTCGCACCCCCGCACGGACTCCTCGAAGCGCACGAAGATCTCGCCGTTCGCGAAGTCGTAGGCGGACTGGGGGGTGACCGACACGTTGAGGTGCTTGGCCACCTCCTCCGTCAGCTCGGGGTACGCGCGGCCCCCGAAGAGCATCAGGTTCTTCTTCGGTGTGCCGGACACGGACTTCGAGAAGCTCACGGTCGAGGCCCTTCATCGGTGGTGTCCACAGTCTGGGCCGCGAGCGCGCGTTCCGCAGCGTCGGCGGCGGCGGTGCCCGCCCGACGGCTGGTGACCCAGCCCTCGAGGTTGCGCTGGGGTCCGCCCGACACGGCGAGCGCGCCCGGCGGGACGTTGCGGCGGATGACGCTGCCCGCGCCGGTGTACGCGCCGTCGCCGATCGTGACGGGGGCGACGAACATGTTGTCCGAGCCGGTGCGGCAGTGGTCGCCGATGACGGTCCGGTGCTTCTTCACGCCGTCGTAGTTGACGGTGACGCTGGCCGCGCCGACGTTGCTGTGCTCGCCGACCGTGGTGTCGCCGATGTAGCTCAGGTGCGGGACCTTGCTGCCGACGCCGATGTCCGAGTTCTTGACCTCGACGAACGTGCCGATCTTGCCGGTCGCGCCGAGCTTCGTGCCGGGCCGCAGGTAGGCGAACGGGCCGACGCCCGCGTGGTCGCCGATCTCGGACTGGCTGCCGTGGGTGCGGACGACCGACGCGCCCGCGCCGATCACGCACGCCGAGAGCGTGGTGTCCGGGCCGATGGTCGCGCCCTCGCCGACGGTCGTGCCCGCGCGCAGCTGCACGCCGGGCTCGATGAGCACGTCGCGACCGAGCGACACGTCCGCGTCCAGCCACGTGGTCGCCGGGTCGACGACCGTCACGCCCGCGCGCATCGCCTTCTCGACGAGCCTGCGGTTGAGCTCCGCGCCGAGCTTCGCGAGCTGGACCTTGTCGTTCACGCCCTCGACCAGCCACGGGTCGCCCGCGATGAGAGCGCCCACGCGCCTGCCGTCGCCGCGGGCGATGCCCAGGACGTCGGTCAGGTACAGCTCGCCCTGCACGTTGTCCGTGGACAGCCGCGAGAGGCCGTCGCGCAGCACCGCCGCGTCGAACGCGTAGACGCCCGAGTTGATCTCGGAGATCGCGCGCTGCTCCTCGGTGGCGTCCTTCTGCTCGACGATCGCCTGCACGGCGCCGTCGGCCGAGCGCACGATCCGGCCGTAGCCGGTCGGGTCGGTCAGCACCGACGTCAGCACGGTGACCGCGTTGCCGGACTCGACGTGCTCGGCCAGCAGGCCGCGCAGGGTGTCGGCGTCCAGCAGCGGCACGTCGCCGTAGCTGACGAGCACGGTGCCGGTGAGGTCGGCGGGCAGTTCCGCCAGGCCGCAGCCGACGGCGTGCCCGGTGCCGTTCTGCTCCTCCTGCACGGCGACGGTGACCTTGCGGTCGAGCGCCACGCCGAGGGCGTCCAGGTGCTCGGTGACGGCCGCGCGGCCGTGTCCGACCACGACGGCCAGGTGATCGGGTTCCGTGCCGGCCGCCGCGCGCACCGCGTGCTCCACCAACGAACGACCCGCGATCCGGTGCAGCACCTTGGGGGTCGCCGACCGCATGCGGGTGCCTTCACCCGCGGCGAGGACGATGGTGCTGACGGGGCCTGCGGAGCCTGGGGTGCTACCACCCTGGAGCATCAGCGCTCTCCCTTAGAAGCAGTTCTTCTCAGACTTGCCTGCGACGGGAGGGGACCTGGCTCCCGCCAGGAGTCGATACTAGGCCTCCGCCTCGGGTTCCCCGGCGACGGCGGCCACCTGGGATCCACCTTGGCGCTTCGCCACGTACATCGCGGAGTCGGCTCGGGAGAGGGCCTGGTTCGCGGTCTCGCGGGGGCGCAGGGAGATCACGCCGACCGACAGGGTGACCCCGCGCGAGAGGTCCAAAGGCAAGCCCGCCACGGCATCCACCGCTCGACCCAGTGCCGCCTGCGCGGCGCTGAGGGGGGCTCCGGGCAGCAGCACGACGAACTCGTCGCCGCCGTAGCGGGCGACCATGTCGTCACCCCGGAGGGCTTGGCGCAGTGTGCTCGCAATCACCCGCAGGACGTCGTCGCCCTCGGCGTGCGAGTACCGGTCGTTGACCACCTTGAACCCGTCCAGGTCGACCAGCGCGATCGACAGCGGGTAGGTCTGGCCGGTGATGAGGGTCGCCATCTTCTCGTCGAGCGCCCGCCGGTTGGGCAGGCCGGTGAGCGGGTCCTGCATGGCCTGCTGCGCGATGGCGCCGTGCGCCCGCGTCAGCCGCTCGTGGTCGCGCCGGGTGATGAGGGTCGACGTGCGGGCCTCCTGCATCTGCCACAGCTCGATCTCGAGCGCCGTGGCGTAGCTCTGGAGGGCCGACACGGTCTCCTCGCCCGCGGTGTCCGACAGGCGGGCGTACTCGCGGACCAGGCACAGCATCAGCGTCGGCTCGGAGGTGTCGTGCTCCAGGCGCTTGCGGGCGTCGCTGAGCACCTTGAGGCCCTCGTCGACGCGGCCCTCGGTCTGCAGGCACCGGGCGAGCGCGATGGCCACGATGATCAGCTCGCGGGCGTACATGGACAGCTCGCGCAACGTCCACAGCCGGTCGAGGTGGTCGGGCGACGGGTCGGCCAGCGCGTGCGCGGCCCCGATCACCGGCACCTGGTCGGCGGCGGAGCGGTCGCGACGGCCGGGGTGCAGCGACTCGCGGAACGGGCCCTCCACGGCCTTCGCTATGGCGGAGGCCATGTCGAAGTGGGCCTTGGCCTCGTCGAAGTTGTCGACCCGCTCGATCCGCAGGCCCCAGCCGATCTTCAGCCGGGTGCGGTTGAGCAGGTGCACGTAGATCTGGTGCGGGCCCGCGCTCTCCCTGATGGCCTCGTTCGCCCTGGCCAGGACCTCGTCGGCGAGCGCGAACACGCCGAGCTGGGTCAGCACGAGCCCGGTGCTCTGCAACGCCGACGCGAGCAGCCGGTTCCACGTGCGCTTGTCCAGCACGGGGTCCTGGGTGAGGCCCTCCTCGAGCATCGCGAGCCCGCGGGCGACCTCGGTGAGCGCCTTGTCCTCGACGTTGCCGAGCAGGAAGCGGCGGCCGCGCAGCGCGTGCGCCTCGGCCTCCAGCACGACCAGGCCGTGCCGCTGGGTGTGCGCGAGCATCTCGTCGAGCAGGGGGTCGGACAGGTCGACCAGGCCGGGGGTCACGAGCCGGACGACGGCGGCGGCGCGGAGGAGCTGGGCGACGATCCGCGGCTCACCGCGGCCCTGGGCCTCTTCGAGGATCTCGTCGACCTCGCTCGCGGCGTCGAGCTGGTCCGCGAGGTGGCTGCTCTGGGCGATCGCCATGAGTTCTTGCGCGCGGCCGACCAGCCAGGCGTCGGACATCTCGTGCAGCGCCGGCGACACGTTGTCCTGCTCATCGACCGCTTCGTCGTGCAGCGACCCACACCCCCATGCACCAACCGCAGGGTTTCGGGCCGGAGGTCCCGGCCCGACAGTTCCGCTCCGCCACCAGGATTCGAACCTGGACCATCTGAACCAAAATCAGAGGTGCTGCCTTTACACCATGGCGGATCGGGCGGGGCAAGCCCCGCCCGCGCGAACACATGTTGTCATGCCTGCGCCGAGCATGGTCGCATGACCACTCAACTGGCCGCTGCCATTCGGTAGTTCGATCATGACGTACCGTGTTGTGCCAGGTCAAGAGGCGCCGATGACTCCGTCCAGGAAGTCGTCCACATTTCGCCGGTACGCGGCCGGGTCGGTGTTCCACGCGGCGGTGTGGTCCGCGCCGGGCACCTCGACGTACTGGATCGGCCACTGGAGCCGCGCGGCGGCCGCCGCCAGGTCCCGCGAGCCCTGCACCGGGACGGTGCCGTCGGCGTTGCCGTGGAAGATCAACGTCTTGGGTTTCACGGCGGGCGGGTGCGCGACGAGGTCGAACTTCTCGAAGCCGATGTCGGCCCGCCAGTCCGACACCAGCTCGGCCACGGGCACGATCGCCGTCGGCACGTCCCGGTTGGCGGCTTGCAGTTCGAGGGTCTTCGTCCAGTTCGTGACCGGCGCGTCCAGCACGACGCCGATGACGGTGCTCGCCAGCGGCGACTGGGAGAGCAGCTGCCCGACGATCGCGCCGCCCATGGACCAGCCGTAGAGCAGCACGTGCGCGGCCCCCTGGGACTGCGCGTAGCGGATCCCGGCCTCCACGTCGTGCCACTCGGTGCCGCCGAGGTGGTACAGGCCGTCCGGGGACGCCGGGGCGCCCTCGTCGGTGTCGTTGCGGTAGCTCATCACCAGCGTCGGCAGGCCCCGCTCGTGCAGTTGCGGCAGCACCCGCAGCGCCTCGGCGCGGGAGCCCGCGCGGCCGTGGACGGCGACGACCCACGTGGTCGACGTGCCGGGCACGAACCACGCCGGGGCGTCGCCCAGCTCGGTGCCGATCTTGACGTCGGTGAAGTCGAGTCCGACGGCCGCCTTCGGGTCGGTGGCCCAGACGTTGGTCGCCATCCGCACCTTCGTGCCCGCCGGAGGGGCCGTGCCGTCGAGCAGCGGGCGGCGCACCTTGCCGTCCGGCCGGCCCTCGACCGGGCCCACGCGGGACGCCCCGCCGTCCCACAGCAGCCCCCACGTGCCCGGCAGGACGGTGTCCTCGGACTGCTCCAGGAGCACGGCGGGCTTGGCCGCGTCGCCCGTCGGACCGGCGGACGTGTCGGGGTAGCCGGGGCGGGCGTTCGCCGGGTCCAGCAGCTGCCCGCTGTAGTACCAGCCGCCCGCCAGCACGCCCCCGGCCGCCAGCAGCAGGAGGACGACCACGCCCAGGGTGGTGAGAACGACGATCCGTCGGCGGCGGCGCGGCCGAACGTTGGGTGACTCCACCCGCACATGATGCCGGGGCAGATCGTCCCGTGCGCGTGGGGAAAGCGTCTCGATCCTGAGAAGAACCCGAGATTTGCGTTGACCACTGGCCAAACAAGGGTGACCTAACCTACGCTGGCGTAACTTACGGTCGCGTAGGTTCACCTCCACCCCCCACACCCCGAGGTATGTCGCATGACCAGCACCATCGACCGGTCCACGGACAAGGGGCCCAAGCCGATCATCGACGGTCGGCGCGGGAACTCCGAGCAGTTCGGCGTGTACGTGTTCGTCATCGTGCCGTTCCTGGCACTGCTGGCCGCGGTCCCGATCGCCTGGGGCTGGGGACTGGGCTGGGTCGACGTGGCCCTCTTCGCCGTCTTCTACTGCTTGGCGGGCCTGGGCATCACGATCGGCTACCACCGCTACTTCACCCACGGCTCGTTCAAGGCCACCCGCGCGTTGAAGATCGCGCTCGCGATCATGGGCAGCACGGCGTTGCAGGGCCCGGTCATCGACTGGGTGGCCGACCACCGCAGGCACCACGCGTTCTCCGACAAGGAGGGCGACCCGCACTCGCCGTGGCTGTTCGGCAGCGGCCCGGCCGCGCTGGCCAAGGGCTTCTGGCACGCGCACATGGGCTGGCTCTTCGACCGCGACACCACCAACGCGCAGCGCTTCGCGCCGGACCTGCTGGCCGACAAGGACCTCGTCCGGATCAACCAGCGGTTCGTGCTCTGGACCGTCGTCAGCCTGCTGACCCCGGCCGCGCTCGGCGGCCTGATCACGCTGTCCTGGCAGGGCGCGCTCAGCGCGTTCTTCTGGGCGGGCCTGGTTCGCGTCGCGTTCCTGCACCACGTCACGTGGTCGGTGAACTCGATCTGCCACATGATCGGCGACCGGCCGTTCGCGGCCCGCGACAAGTCCGCCAACTTCTGGCCGCTGGCGATCCTGTCGTTCGGCGAGTCGTGGCACAACCTGCACCACGCCGACCCGACCTGCGCGCGGCACGGCGTGAAGCGCGGGCAGATCGACATCTCCGCACGGCTGATCTGGGTGTTCGAGAAGGTCGGGTGGGCGACGAACGTGCGCTGGCCCAACACGCAGCGCCTCCAGCGCATCAGCGCCAAGAAGTGACCCCGCCCGCCCCTCGCCGCGGCCTCCGTGGCGAGGGGCGCGCGTTTTGCCAGATCGTCGAGCGCCTAGGGTGATCGAGGTGACTGGGAGACGGCGCAAGGGCGAGGCGGACTCTGCGCCGGTCGTCAGGGTCCGGATGACGGGCAAGGAACGGCGCGAGCAACTGCTCGACGTGGCGCGCGCCCTGTTCGCCGAGAAGGGCTACGAGGTCGCCTCCGTCGAGGAGATCGCGCACCGCGCGGGCGTGAGCAAGCCCGTGGTGTACGAGCACTTCGGCGGCAAGGAGGGCATCTACGCGGTCGTCGTCGACCGCGAGATGGAAGCCCTGATGGACCAGATCGTCAACGCCCTGTCCGGGGGGCACCCGCGGGAACTGCTGGAGCAGGCCGCGTGCGCGCTGCTCGACTACATCGAGGGCTCGTCGGACGGGTTCCGCATCCTCGTGCGCGACTCGCCGGTGGCCTCGTCCACGGGCACGTTCTCCTCGCTGCTCAACGACATCGCCTCGCAGGTCGAGAGCATCCTCGGCACGCACTTCTCCCAGCAGGGCTACGACCGCAAGCTGGCCGCGCTGTACAGCCAGGCGCTCGTCGGCATGGTCGCGCTCACCGGCCAGTGGTGGCTGGAGGTGCGCAAGCCGAAGAAGGACGAGGTGGCCGCGCACCTGGTCAACCTGGCGTGGAAGGGCCTGTCCCACATGGACCACAAGCCGAAGCTGCGGACCCGTTAGGCGCGGGTGATCCGCAGCAGCTTGTCGTTGTCGCCGTTGGACGTCGTGACGTAGAGGGCCCCGTCCGGCCCGGTCCTGGCCGCGCGCAGCCGCCCCTGCGTGCCGTCGAGTTCGGCGGGCACGGCCACCGAGTGCACGCCGCCCTCGGGGGTGAGGGTGAACAGCATCAGCTTCGAGCCCTTCAGCGCGACGACGGCCAGCACACCGTCCAGGTCGCCCCACTGCCCGCCGCTGAGGAACGTCGCGCCCGCGATGGCCTCGGTCGGGGAGCCCGACTTCCAGATCGCCTCGACGGCGTCCGGGAACCGCGTGAGGTCCGTCATCGGCACGCTCTCGTCGTAGCCGGGCTTCGTGCCGCCCTGTCCGGGGTCCCAGCCGTAGTTCGCGCCGGGCTTCAGGAGGTTCAGCTCGTCGTCGACGTCGGGGCCGTGCTCGGCGGTGAACACCTGGCCGGTCTTCGGGTTCACCGCCACGCCCTGCACGTTGCGGTGGCCGTAGGTGTAGACCCGGCTGCCGGGGGTGGGGTTGTCCGGCTTCGGCGCGCCGGTCGCGAGGTCGATCCGCAACACCTTGCCGCCCAGGCTGTTCAGGTCCTGCGCGATCGTCCCGTTCGCCGTGTCGCCGGTGCCGACGAGCAGCGACCCGTCCTGCGCGAGCGTCGGACGGCACCCCGAGTGCCTGCCGCTCTGGTTCACCGGCAGGCCGCCCAGCAACGGGTTCTTGACCCGGATCGCGCTGGCGCCGTCGGTGGACAGCTGCCACGTGACGAGGCGGACGTCGTTCTGCGACGTCTGGCAGGTGGTGAACAGCCGCGAGGTGGCGAAGTCCGGGTGCACCACCAGACCCATCAGTCCACCCTCGCCGCGCGGCTTCACGTCGTCGAGGTCGGCCTTCAGGTCGGTGGCCTTGCCGTCCTTCACCAGGGTCAGCTTCCCGGCCCGCTGCGTGACGAGAACCTGCCCGTCGGGCAGGAACCCCACGTCCCACGCGTGGCTCAACCCGCCGACGACCTCCTCGACCTTGAGACCGGAGGGGGCTTGGGCGGGCGGGGCGCTGCCACCAGCGGTGGTCGTCGTGCACCCGGCCACGAGGGCCACGGCCAGAACCCCGGCGAGTCTGCGCATGTGTCCACAATGCCGGGTTGGGGGTGTGGTGGGCGTTGCACGGCCCTCTTACGCCGTCGCCCCCAGGTGCGCCGCGACGTCGGCGGGCAGCGGGTACGGGCGTTCGAGCGGCAGCAGGGCGGTGGCCTCGTCCAGCGACCCGGCGCGCACCAGCGCGTGGACCTCGCGGGCCAGCGGCGTCACGTCGGTGAGGCCGGTGATCCACTCCTGGACGTACCGGACGCTCGTGGCGCCCGCCAGGCCGAGTTGCAGGGAACGGTGGTCGAGGGCGTTGTGGTGCAGGTCGCGCTCCGGGTCCCACTGGACGCGGACCTCGGGCTTGGACACCGTGCGGTCGTGGCTGAGGACGGCGGCCCGCAACGCGGACTCGAACCCCGTCCGGGTGATCCGCACGGCCAGCACGTGCTCCTGGCCCTCCTTCAGCCCCCACCCGCAGCGGTACATCATCCACAGGAACGACGGCTTCACCCACGTCATCCGATCGGGTTTGAACGGGGGCACGAACCTGCCCGCCGCGAGCGCCGGTAGTGCGATCGAGGGCGAATAGGCCTGGTAGACGGTGATGTGCCGATCGTCGTAGTCGGCTCTGACCTCTTTGTTCTTCACCACTCCAGCGTGCCCGCCCCCGCAAGCGAGTTACGCTGGAAGTCGAGAACCCCTCCCCGGAGCGATCAGTCCCGGGCAGGGGTCTGTCCGCGTTTCACGCACGGGAGTCCCGAAATGCCCCAGTTCGGCCCGCTGTCCGGCCTGCTGACCACCGTCCTGTCCGACAAGGCGCTGCGCGCGCTGGTCGACGCCGCGGGCGAGCCGTCGCTGGAACTGGAAGGCCCACCCGCCGCCCGCCCGCTGGTCACGGCCGCGCTGGCCTCGGCGAAGGGCGCCGACCGGCCGGTGCTGGTGGTGACCGCGACCGGCCGCGAGGCCGACGAGCTGACCTCCGAGCTGTCCGACCTGATCGGGCCGGACGTGGTCGTGCACTTCCCGTCGTGGGAGACGCTGCCGCACGAGCGCCTGTCGCCGCGGGCGGACACGGTCGGGGCCCGGTTGCAGATCCTGCGCAGGCTGGCGCACCCGGACGAGCACCCGGCCGGGGCGTTGAAGGTCGTGGTCACGACCGTCCGCAGCCTGATCCAGCCGATGGCGCCAGGGCTGGGCGAACTGGCTCCGGTGCACCTCGAGGTCGGGGTGGAGTTCGACTTCGCCGAGCTGGTGCAGCGGTTGGTGGACGTCGCCTACGCGCGGGTCGACATGGTCGAGAAGCGCGGCGAGTTCGCGGTCCGCGGCGGCATCCTGGACGTGTTCCCGCCGACCGCCGAGCACCCGCTGCGGGTCGAGTTCTGGGGCGACGAGGTCAGCGAGATCCGGCCGTTCTCGGTGGCCGACCAGCGGTCGCTGCCGACGGAGGTGCGCGAGTTCACCGCGCCGCCGTGCCGCGAGATGCTGCTGACCGACGACGTGAAGAGGCGCGCGGCGGCGCTGTCGGCCGAGCACCAGGGGGACGCGCACCTGGTCGAGATGCTGGACAAGATCGTCGAGGGCATCCCGTCCGAGGGCATGGAGGCGCTGATCCCCGCCCTGTGCGAGGGCGAGCTCCAGATGCTCACCGACATCGTCCCGGACGGCACGCAGGTGCTGCTGGCCGACCCGGAGAAGATCCGGGCCCGCGCGCAGGACCTCGTGCGGACCGGCCAGGAGTTCCTCGAGGCCTCGTGGATGGCGGCGGCGGGCGGCGGCAAGGCGCCGATCGACCTCGGGGCGTCGGCCTACCGGAGCCTGGCCGAGGCGGCGGACGCCGCGCGCGCCAAGGGCCGGTCGTGGTGGACGCTGAGCCAGCTGACCAGCGAGGGCGAGGACGTGCTGCGGCTCGACCTCAAGCACGTCGAGGCCTACCAGGGCGACATCGACCGGGCGTTCGCCGACCTGCGCGCGCACGTCGCGACCGGCGGCACGGCCGTGCTCGTCGTGCCCGGCACCGGTACCGCGCAGCGGGCGGCCCAGCAGCTCCGGGACGCCGACGTGGCGTCGACGCTCGCGGAGGACGGCCTCGTCGAACCGCCGAAGGCCGGGCTCGTCACGGTCGTGCGCGGCACCCTCGAAGAGGGTTTCTCGATCCCCGAGCTGGCGCTGGTCGTGCTCACCGAGACCGACCTGACCGGCGGTCGCGGCGGCACGTCCACGAAGGACATGCGCAAGATGCCGTCGCGGCGGCGCAACAGCGTCGACCCGCTGGCGCTGCGGCTGGGCGACTACGTCGTGCACGAGCAGCACGGCATCGGCAAGTACATCGAGATGGTGCAGCGCACGGTCGCGGGCGCGACCCGCGAGTACCTGGTGCTGGAGTACGGCTCCAGCAAGCGGGGCCAGCCGGGCGACCGGCTGTTCGTGCCCACCGACCAGCTCGACGACATCTCGCGGTACGTCGGCGGCGAGCTGCCGACGTTGAACAAGCTCGGCGGGTCGGACTGGAAGAACACGAAGACCAAGGCGCGCAAGGCGGTCAAGCAGATCGCGGCCGAGCTGGTGCAGCTCTACGCGGCCCGCCAGTCCGCGCCCGGCCACGCGTTCGCCCCGGACACGCCGTGGCAGCGCGAGCTGGAGGACGCGTTCCCGTTCACCGAGACCGTCGACCAGATGGCGGCGATCGACGAGGTCAAGGCCGACATGGAGCGGTCGGTCCCGATGGACCGGGTGATCTGCGGCGACGTCGGCTACGGCAAGACCGAGATCGCGGTGCGGGCGGCGTTCAAGGCGGTGCAGGACGGCAAGCAGGTCGTGGTGCTCGTGCCGACGACCCTGCTGGCGCAGCAGCACCTGAACACGTTCGCCGAGCGGATGCGGGCGTTCCCCGTGACGGTGAAGGGGCTGTCGCGGTTCACCGACGCGCTGGAGGCCGAGCAGACCGTCGCGGGCCTGGAGGACGGCTCGGTCGACGTCGTCATCGGCACGCACCGGCTGTTGCAGAAGGGCTTGCGGTACAAGGACCTCGGCCTGGTGATCGTGGACGAGGAGCAGCGGTTCGGCGTCGAGCACAAGGAGCACATCAAGGCGCTCCGCACGCACGTCGACGTGCTGACGATGTCCGCAACGCCGATCCCGCGCACGCTGGAGATGAGCCTCGCGGGCATCCGCGAGATGTCCACGATCCTGACGCCGCCGGAGGAGCGGCACCCGATCCTCACCTACGTCGGCGGCTACGACGACAAGCAGGTCGGCGCGGCGATCCGCCGGGAACTCCTCCGCGACGGCCAGGTCTTCTACGTGCACAACCGGGTCTCGTCCATCGAGCGGGCCGCGCGCAAGATCCGCGAGCTGGTGCCGGAGGCGCGGGTCGTGACCGCGCACGGCCAGATGAACGAGGACAAGCTCGAGAAGATCATCGAGGGCTTCTGGGAGAACGAGTACGACGTGCTCGTGTGCACGACGATCGTCGAGACCGGCCTGGACATCTCCAACGCCAACACGCTGATCGTCGAGCGCGGCGACATGCTCGGCCTCTCGCAGCTCCACCAGCTCCGCGGCCGCGTCGGCCGTGGCCGCGACCGCGGGTACGCGTACTTCCTGTACCCGCCGGAGTCGCCGCTCACCGAGACCGCGCACGACCGGCTCGCGACCATCGCGCAGAACACCGAGTTGGGCGCGGGCATGGCCGTCGCGATGAAGGACCTGGAGATCCGCGGCGCGGGCAACATCCTCGGCGCGGAGCAGTCCGGCCACATCGCGGGCGTCGGCTTCGACCTGTACATCCGGCTGGTCGGCGAGGCCGTGGAGGCGTTCCGCAAGCACGCCGGGGCCGAGTCGGAGGTCGAGGAGGAGCTGGCCGACGTCCGGATCGACCTGCCGGTCGACGCGCACATCCCGCACGACTACGTGCCGGGCGAGCGGCTGCGGCTGGAGGCGTACCGCAAGATCGCCGCCGCCGGGGACGCCGCCGCGCTCCAGGGCGTGCTGGACGAGCTGAAGGACCGCTACGGCACGCCGCCGCTGCCGGTCGACCGGCTGCTCGCCGTGGCGGCGCTGCGCCGGGTCTGCCGGGCGCACGGCATCACCGAGGTCGCGACGCAGGGCAACACCATCCGGTTCGCGCCGATGCCGCTGAAGGACTCGCAGCTCGTCCGGCTGCGCAGGCTGCACCCGAAGGCCGTCTACAAGGAGTCCGTCTCGACGGTGTCCGTGCCGCGGCCGACCGAGGGCGCGGCGGGCGGCCGGATGGGTGCGCCGCAGTTGCGCGACCAGGAGCTTCTGGACTGGTGCGCGCACTTCATCGAGTCGTTGGCGGGTAGCGCTGTGAGCGCGACCACTGGGGCGTGAGAAAGTAGCGTCGTGAGCACTGTGCTGAGGTCCCGGTACCGTCGATTCACCCTGCTCGGCGCTGCCGCCGCGCTGCTCCTCGCGGGCTGCGGGGCGACCGGTCCGTCGCAGACGGGGTCGGCCGCGATCGTGGGCGACACCACGATCCCCCTCAACCTCGTCCAGGACAGGTTGGGCAAGTACCTCGACCGCCTGCCCGCGGACCAGCAGGAGGCGGAGGGCGGCGCCCCGAAGCCGAAGCTGGACCAGACGGCCCGCGACATCCTCACCTTCAAGATCCAGCACGAGCTGACGCTCCGCGCGGCCGACAAGGAGGACGTCAGCGTCTCCGAGGACACGCTGAGCCAGCTCCTGGACCAGGCCGGTGGCGCGCAGCAGCTCAGCGAGGGCACGTTCTTCGACGCGGACACCTTCCGCAACGAGCGCGCCCGCGACCAGCTCCTCCAGGTCGAGATCGGCCGCAAGTACGCCAGCAAGCTCTCCGTGACCTTCGACTACTTCTACGCGAAGGACACGCAGGAGGCGATCGACAAGGCCAAGCAGGTCGCGCGCGACCCGAAGAAGATGGCCCAGTTCGTCCGCGACGCCCAGCAGAAGGACGCGCAGGCGGGCGAGACCGACGCCACGGTCACCTCGGCGCAGTCGCCGCAGCTCGCGACGACGCTGCTGTTCGGCGTCCCGGCCGACACGGTGATCGCGTTCCCGCCGTCGGAGCAGCAGGGCAACTGGATCGTCGCGCACGTCAAGAAGCGCTCGACCAACGCGTCGGGGTCCTCCGACGGCGCGTCGCAGGAACTGACGCCGGACGTGCTCGCGGGCATCGGCGTGCGGATGCTCCAGCCGCTGGCCGACCAGCTGAACATCAAGGTCAACCCGCGCTACGGCGTGTGGGACACCGCGAAGATGGGTGTCGCGCCGAGCGAAGGCGAGAAGGCGGGCTTCCAGATCGCCGTCCAGCAGCCCAAGCCGTGACCCTGGTCGACGGGTGCGCCGTGGTGCTCCGCGGCGCGGTCGACGTGCTGCCGGTCGCCGCGCTGCCCTACCTGCGCGGCGCGGCGCACGTGGTCGGGGTGGACGAGCCGCCGCCCGCGCCCGACCTGCTGGTGAAGCTGGCCCGTGACGAGTCCGTCGTGCTCGTGGCGGCGTCGGTCGACGAGCCCGCCGCGGCCGCGCTGGTCGCGGCCGGGGCCCCGGTGATCGGCCTGCCCGCTGGCATGGGACTGGTCGAGGCGGTGGCCGTGATGGACCGGCTGCGCTCACCCGGCGGCTGCCCGTGGGACGCCGAGCAGGACCACGACACGCTGCGGCAGTACCTGGTCGAGGAGACCTTCGAACTGCTGGAGGCCATCGAGGACGGCGACCGCGCGGCGATGCGCGAGGAACTGGGCGACGTGCTGCTCCAGGTCTTGTTCCACGCCCGCGTGGCCGCCGAGCACGCCTCGGACGCGTTCACCGTGGACGACGTGGCCGCCGAGCTGGTGGCGAAGCTGGTCGGCAGGCACCCGCACGTGTTCGCCGGCGGTGACTCCGCGGTGCGCGACTCCTCGACCCAGCAGGTGCGCTGGGAGGAGCTGAAGCAGGCGGAGAAGCAGCGGGAGTCCAGTGTGGACGGTGTCGCGCTCGGGCAGCCCGCCGTGGCGCTGGCCGCGAAGCTGGCGCAGCGCACCAAGCGCGCCGGGTTCCCGGTCGACCTGCTGCCGGAGGGCGACGACTCGGCCACGACGCTGTTCGTCGTGGCGGCGCTGGCGAAGCTCGCGGGCGAGGACCCCGAGACCGAGCTGCGGGCGGTGGCCCGCACGTTTGCGGCCAACGTCCGCGCGGCCGAGACCGCCGCACGTCTCGAAGGAATCACCACTCTCGACACCGAGGACTGGCGCCGGTTCTGGCCCGCTAACGTCGAGGTGTGATCGAACCCGCATACCTCCGCTTCCCGCACCTGCACGACGACCTCGTGGCGTTCGTGGCCGAGGACGACGTCTGGCTGGCCCCGCTCGACGGCGGCCGGGCGTGGCGGGTGACCGCCGACCAGGTCCCGGCCCGCGGGCCGCGGTTCTCCCCGGACGGCGCGAGACTGGCCTGGGCCAGCACCCGCGACGGGGCGCCCGAGGTGCACGTGGCCCCGGTCGACGGCGGGCCGTCGGAGCGGCTCACGTACTGGGGCCACCGCACGACCAGGGTCGCCGACTGGACGCCGGACGGCGACGTGGTCGCCGTGACGGCCGCCCGTGAAGCCACGTCGGACCGGTCGTGGGCGCACGCCGTGCCGCTGGACGGCGGACCCGCCCGGCGGCTCCCGTTCGGCTGGGTCGGCGACGTCGCGCACGGCCCCGACGGGGTGCGGGCGATCACCAGCTCCTACGGCCGCGACCCGGCGTGGTGGAAGCGCTACCGGGGCGGCTCGGCGGCCAAGCTGTGGCTCGACCTGGACGGCGACGGCGAGTTCCACCGGATCCTGCCCGAGCTGACGGCCTCGCTCACCTCGCCGATGTGGGTCGGCGGCAGGCTGGCGTTCCTGTCCGACCACGACGGGGTCGGCGGCGTCCACTCGGTCCTCCCGGACGGCACGGACCTGCGGCGGCACACCGAGCAGGAGTTCTACGCGCGCGCCGCCACGACGGACGGCACCCGCGTCGTCTACCAGCTCGCGGGCGAGCTGTGGCTGCTCGACGGCCTGGACGCCGAACCGCGGCGGCTCGACATCCGCCTCGGCGGACCGCGCAACTCCCGACGCCCCAAGCACGTGTTCGCCAACCGCAACGTCGAGGACGTGGCGCCGGACCGCACCGGCCGGGCCAGCGCGATCGAGGTCCGCGGCACCGTGCACTGGGTGACGCACAAGGACGGCCCGGCCCGCGCGCTGGCCGAGCAGCCCGGCGTCCGCGCCCGGCTGCCGAGGGTCGTCGGCGAGAGCGGCCAGGTCGTGTGGGTGACCGACGCCGAGGGCGAGGACGGGCTGGAGTTCTCGCCCGTCGCGGGCGTCGAGCCGGGCAACGCGCCCCGCCGCGTCGCGGTCGGGCAGCTCGGCCACGTGGAGGAGCTGCTGGTGTCGCCGGACGGCCGCCGGGTCGCCGTGGCCACGCACGACGGCAGGCTGCTGCTGGTCGACGTGGAGTCGGGCGAGCTGCGCGAGGTCGTGTCCGGCGCGAACCCGATGGTGAGCGACCTGGCGTTCTCGCCGGACTCGAACTGGCTCGCCTGGTCGCATCCGGGGCCGCGGCCGTTGCAGAACATCCGGATGGCGAACACCACGGACCTGTCCACCGTGGACGTGACGCCGCTGCGGTTCACCGACTTCTCGCCCGCGTTCACCGAGGACGGCCGGTACCTGGCGTTCCTGTCGGTGCGCAGCTTCGACCCGGTGTACGACGCGTACGTGTTCGACCTGTCGTTCCCGACCGGCTGCCGCCCGTACCTGCTG
Organism: Umezawaea sp. NPDC059074; assembly: GCF_042738955.1. NCBI lineage: Bacteria > Bacillati > Actinomycetota > Actinomycetes > Pseudonocardiales > Pseudonocardiaceae > Umezawaea > Umezawaea sp. NPDC059074. The sequence goes on along the minus strand of NZ_JBHYHC010000009.1, from coordinate 4,407 downwards.
CCGCTGGCCGCGACCACGCCGTCGCCGTTCGACCCGTTCCGCCTCGGCCGCCCGATCGGCGACGACGACGCGGCCGACAAGGCCAAGGACGGCGACGACGAGAACCCGATCACCGTCGTGGACCTGGAGGGGCTGGCGGACCGCGTGGTCACCATCCCGGTGGCCGCCGCGCGGTACGCGGACCTGTCCGCCGCCAAGGGGAACCTGCTGTGGCGGCGCAGCCCGCTCGTGGGCGTGCTCGGCGACAACCTGGCGAGCCCGGACGCCCGGCCGCCGCGGTCGGTGCTGGAGCGCTTCGACCTGACCAAGCTGAAGGCCGAGGTGCTGGTCGAGGGACTGGACGGCTACGCCGTGACCGGCGACGGGCAGCGGATGGTCGTCACGGACGGGCCGTCGGTGCGGCTCGTGCCGACCGACCGCAAGGTCGACGCCGAGGACGAGAACGACTCGATCGACATCGACCTGTCCCGCGTGCGGGTGGTCGTGGACCGGGTCGCCGAGTGGCAGCAGGCCTACGCCGAGGCGGGCAGGTTGATGCGCGACAACTTCTGGCGCACCGACATGGGCGGCGTCGACTGGCAGGGCGTGCTGGACCGCTACCGGCCGCTGGTCGACCGGCTGGGCAGCCACTCCGACCTGGTCGACCTGCTGTGGGAGGTGCAGGGCGAGCTGGGCACGTCGCACGCCTACGTGGGCGGTGGCGGCGGGTACGGCGGGCGGTCTCAGGGGCTGCTGGGCGCGGACCTGGAGCGCGACGACAGCGGGGCGTGGCGGATCGTCCGGATCATCCCCGGCGAGACGTCCGACCCGGCCGCGCGGTCGCCGCTGGCCGCGCCCGGCGTGGCGATCCGGGCCGGGGACGCGCTGGTCGGCGTGGACGGCAGGCAGGTCGACCCGCTACTGGGGCCCGCGCCGCTGCTGGTCGGGACGGCGGGCAAGCCCGTGGAGCTGACCGTCCGGCCGGGCGGCGGCGGGGAACCGCGGCGGGTGGTCGTGGTGCCGCTGGACGACGACTCGGCGCTGCGCTACCACGCGTGGGTGGCCGAGCGGCGGGCTCGGGTGCACGAGCTGTCCGGGGGCCGGGTCGGGTACCTGCACGTGCCGGACATGATGGGCGGCGGCTGGGCGCAGCTGCACCGCGACCTGCGGGTGGAGCTGCAGCGCGAGGCGATGGTGCTGGACGTCCGGGAGAACTCCGGCGGGCACACGTCCGAGCTGGTGGTGGAGAAGCTCGGCCGGAAGATCATCGGCTGGTCGGTGGCCCGCGGCTACCAGACGTCCGACAGCTACCCGTCCGAGGCGCCGCGCGGGCCCGTGGTGGCGGTGACCGACGAGTTCGCCGGGTCCGACGGGGACATCGTGAACGTGGCCATCAAGGAACTGGGGATCGGGCCGGTGGTCGGGACCCGCACGTGGGGCGGGGTGATCGGGATCGACAGCCAGTACGCGCTGATCGACGGGACCCCGGTGACCCAGCCGAGGTACGCGTCCTGGTTCGCCGGTCACGGGTGGGGCGTGGAGAACCACGGCGTCGACCCGGACGTCGAGGTGGTGATCACGCCGCAGGACCGCGTGGCCGGGCGGGACCCGCAGCTCGACAAGGCCGTGGAGCTGGCGTTGGAGGCGCTGGTGGAACGGCCGGCCGCCGTGCCGCCGCAGCTGCCCCCGCTGGTCTGACCGGCGCTCGCCTGATCGGGTACCACCCGACCGTGGAGCGCGTCACCGTTGCGGCGGGGTCCCGGAAAACGATCAATAGGAGGGTCGTTTTCCGGGAGCGGTACGGGGGTTGTGGTGGGTCATCGGGAAGTGCCGCGGAGCGGACGAGGGTGCTTCGGGGCGGTCGTGGCGCTGCCGCTGGCCGCGATCGGGCTCGGAGGAGCACTCGCACTCGTTGTGCTGCAAGGGGAACAGCCCGGTGAGGGAGCCGAGGTGGAGGCGGTGCCGGGGGTGTCCCGGCCCACGCTGGTGAGCGCGCGCCGGTCGACAGTGGCGGAGCCCTCGGTCACGGGGTCGGTGACGGCCCCGCCGCCGTCGTCGTCGTCGGTGGAGGTCGCGCCGGTCGAGGTCGAGGTGCGGGAGGCGGTCCGGAGCGGGCCGTCCTCCGTGACCGAGGTGCCGGAGGTGCTCGCCGCGCCGGAAGCCGCACCGGAGTCCACTGTGGAGGAACGGCGGCAGCGGGGCGAGCGGTCGCACCGGCACCGGCCGACGAGGACCGCGCCGCCGGTGACGACGGCTCCCGACAGCGCTCCGCCGCCGACCGTCACGCCGGTGACCACGCCGCCGGCCCCGACGATCGAGCCCGTGCCACCGGCGTCGGAGGTCCCGCCCTCGCGGTGACCGGTCAGCGGAAGAGGGTGTCTCCCCAGTAGCCGCCCTCTTTCACACCCGGCGGGACGGCGAAGTGGCCGGACCCGGTGTGCTCGACGTACTCCATCATCTTGTCGCGGGTGGAGAGCGCCTGCTGCATCGGCACGAAGTGCGTGCGGGTGTCCCGGTTGAAGCCGATGAAGAACAGGCCCGCGTCGAGGTGGCCGAGGCCGTCCGAGCCGTCGGTGAAGTTGTAGCCGCGGCGCAGGATCTTGGCCCCGTTGAGGGTCTCGTGCGAGGCGAGCCGGATGTGGGCGTCCACGCCGATCACCGGTTCGCCGCCGTTGCCCTTGACGTGCAGGTCGGGTTCGTCGAACTCGGCGAGCTGGCCCAGGGGAGCGCCGGTGCCCTTCTTGCGGCCGACGATCTCCTCCTGCTCGCGCAACGAGGTGCGGTCCCAGATCTCGATGTGCATCCGGATCCGCCGCGCCACCAGGTAGGTGCCGCCGACCAACCAGTCCGGACCGTCCTCTTTGGACACCCAGACGTGGTCGCGGAGGGTGTCCGCTTCCTCGGCCTTGACGTTCCTCGTGCCGTCCTTGAAGCCGAACATGTTGCGCGGGGTGGCCTGCGCCTGCGTGGTCGAGGACGTGCGGCCGAACCCGAGCTGCGACCAGCGCACCGAGACGCGGCCGAAGCCGATGCGGGCGAGGTTGCGGATGGCGTGCACGGCGACCTGGGGGTCGTTGGCGCAGGCCTGCACGCACAGGTCGCCGCCGCTGCGCTTCGGGTCGAGGTCGTCGGCGGGGAAGTGCGGCAGGTCGATCAACGCGGGTGGGCGTTGGTCGGCGAGGCCGAACCGGCCGTCGAACAGCGACGGGCCGAACCCGATGGTGATGGTCAACGCCGACGCGGGCAGGTCGAGTGCTTCGCCGGTGTCCTCGGGTGGTGCTTCCAGCGAGCCGCCGACGGCTCCGCCTTCGGCGGCTTCCTGGCCGTTGGTCATGCGGACGGCGGCTTCGGTCCACTCCTTGAGCAGCGCCACCAGTTCCTCGCGCTTCGTGGTCTTCACGTCGAAGGCCACGAAGTGCATGCGGTCCTGGGCGGCGGTGGTGATGCCCGCCTGGTGCTCGCCGTGGAACGGGACGGCGGACGCGAGCCCGGAGGTGTTCTCGACCTCCGGCGACCGGTCGGCCGTCAGCGCGCCGACGGCGGCGCCCGCCCCCGCGAGCGCCACACCGGCGCCCGCGAGGCCGAGCAGCCTCCGTCGGGGAAGTCCTCCGGTCACTTGGCCACGGCCTCGGCGACCTTGCTGATCGGCTCGCCGAGCGCGTCGACCGCGGCCGCCAGGTCCTTGATCTCCGACTCGCTCAGCTCGGTGTAGAGCTTGAAGCCGTCACCCTTGCGCTGCTTCTCCAGCAGGTCGTCCAACGCCTTGAAGTTGGTGTCCAGCGTGGCCAGCAGGGCCGCGTCCTTCTCCTGGATCACCGGGCGCAGCGCCGCCACGGCGGCCTGCGAGCCGTCGACGTTGGCGCGGAAGTCCCACAGGTCGGTGTGCGAGTAGCGGTCCTCCTCGCCGGTGATCTTGCCGGTCGCGACCTCGTCGAGCAGTTCCTTCGCGCCGTTGGCCAGCTGCAACGGGGTCAGCTCGACCGTCTTCGCCTTGTCGACGATCTCCTTCACGTTGGTGAGCAGGCCGTCGGCGATGGCGGGGGAGTCGGCGACCAGCCCGGTCGTCCAGAGGTCCTTCTCCAGCCGGTGGAAGCCGGTGAACTCCTGGCCCTCGGCGATGACCTCCTCGCGGCCGTCGATCTTCGGGTCGAGGTCGCCGAAGCTCTCCGCGACGGGCTCGATGCGTTCCCAGTAGGTGCGGGCGATCGGGAACAGCGCCTTCGCGTCCTCGACCTTGTTCGCCTTGACCGCGTCGACGAACTCCGTCGTCTTCGCGAGCAGGCTGTCGGCCTGGGAGTTCACGTACCGCTGGTACTCCTTGGTCGCGTCGGCCAGCTTCTGGTTGGTGTCGACGGACTTGCGGCCCTCGCCGGTGACGGTGAAGTCGGCGCGGATGCCGTCGCCGACCATGCCGGGCTTGCACGCGGT